>DATAPW010000266.1:0-5208 GCA_036265005.1 Acetobacteraceae bacterium
GCCAAAACACAACGGAGGACTTGACCATGCACATCCGGAAGACCGTCGTTGCCGCACTGCTGCTGGCCAGTACGGTCGCCATGCCGGCCTTCGCCTATACGCCAGGCTGCCCGGCCTCACAGAAGACCGAAGCCGAGGGCGGCGCTGGTGGCAACTGGCAGCCTACGCCGGGCTCCGCGGTGCAGCGGACTGAGGCAATGGCCGGTAGCACGGGTCCCTTCAATCCGGCGACACGACCGGCAGCATCGGCACCCTGCAATTAGCGGAAACCAACTCTGGTCATCGCGGATGGCGGCAAATGCCGCCATCCGGACCGGCACGCACAGCGCCGCACAGCGCGCCCTGAAATGCCGGTCCTTCCCATCACACGTTGAGTGCAGCCACCGCGGCTGAACCGCATCACTGCCGGTATCGGCGGCCGCGCCTTCGCCTCGCCACAGCCCAGACCTGCGCGTGCCTAACCGTCAGGATCCTGGACTATCGATCGACAGCGAAACCCAACGCGCCACCGCCTTGGCCTGGATCAGCACGGCGAGAAAGGGACGGTGTTCCTGATGCGCCGCTCGCACTGCGAGCCGTATGTCCTCCGGTGTGCTCACCAGGCCGCCTTGCACGGCGACTACAACGTCACCAGCCACGATCCCGAGATCGCGCGCCTCACAATCTTGCTCGACCGACGATACCAGGACACCCGTCAATTTTGGATCAATCCCATATTGCTTGCGTGCCTCGTCGGTGATTGGTGAGAGCCTTAAACCCGGATCAGGCTCCTTTGCGATCATTGCCTCGGCCATTTTGCTGCCCAGCATGCCGCCCCCCATCATGTAATTCGGCCATTCCGCGACGGTAGCAGTGATTTCCTGTTCCCTGCCATCGCGCCAGACCGTCAAATGCACCGATGTCCCCACCGACATCATGACAACTGACCGCATGAAGGCACGCGAATCATCCTGTTGCACGCCGTCAATCTTCTCCAGCACATCGCCTAGCCGAAGAGCGGCCTGGATGGCAGGGCCCGACGGATCTATCGCGGATATGATGGCGCCGGTGCGGTAGGGCACGCCCAACGCCTCTGCCAAATCCTGCGTCATGTCCTGCAAGGTGATGCCGAGCCAGCCGAGCTTAGGATGTCGGGGATCGAGGAGATGATCGACTACAAACTTCGCAGTGCTGGACGGGATCGCAAACCCAATGCCAATAAACCCGCCATTCTCCTCTGGGTTGTACAGCGCGGTATCGATGCCAACCACATTGCCGTCGTGGTCGATGAGGGGACCGCCCGAATTGCCATGATTGATCGCAGCATCGGTCTGAATGTAGCTGTCGAACGGCGTATCCTGCAGGTCACGGTTCAGCCCGCTGACAATTCCGGCGGACACCGACATGCCGATGCCCAAGGGGTTGCCAATCGTCAGCAAGGGATCGCCGATCTGCAGGGCATCGCTGTCTCCCCACTTCAGGGCTGGCAGCGGATGGCCTACATCGACCTTCAGAACTGCCAGGTCCACCATGGCGGCGGCCGCGAGCAATCGGGCAGATGCCCGATCACCGGGGCTGAAAATGACATGCAGGTCAATCGCGCCTTCGACGACATGCTTGTTGGTGACGATGATCCCCGACGGATCAATGATGAAGCCGGAAGCATAGACCTTCACACGGCGCGGCGCCTCTCCGGGCTTGGTCGGGGCATGGATCTTCCAGGTGGCGATGTTCACCACCGCCAGCGTTGCCTGCCGCGCGATCGCAGCGTCGCCGCTCTCCATGACGCGTGCGAATGCCGGCGCCTGGAAGCAGGGCATCGCCACGAACGCAACGAAAGCCACAATGAGCAGCTTGTACATCGGATCTCTCCAGATGAGCGCGGGCGGACAGAGGAGCCGAATTGGCCGCCATTCGGTAGGCGGTATAGTACGATCTTGCCCACATTTCCGCAAATGACCGCAGCCGGCCGGCCGCATTGCGCATTGTCGCCCGCGAATGCTGGAAATCAAGCCGTTCAGGGCTCGACTCGGCACAAATGGGCAGCGACAAATCTGCACAAACCAGGGCACGGGCATCCAATATCGTTTGCCAAGTGCTTGGGTAATGCCGACTCCTGCATTCTGTATGGACATTGCCGGCGATGGACGACGCATCCGACGAAAGCTCATCATACGGACTTCGGATCGCTCGAGGTATCCCGAGCGAAACACTGACCTGGTCCAATGAGCCGAGGCGTTGGGTCGCCAGGCTGCTAGGCCGGCGACCCGTCGTGCGCCATGACGAGTGGAACGAATTTGGCCGCCGCGCCGAACAGCAATCACGGCAGTTACGGCCTGTGAGCCGCATGCAGCAGATGGTGATCGCGTCGGGTCGTCTGTCCACCGCGCGATATCGAATACTGGGCCTGCTGCTCGGTGCTGCGAATCCCGAATCCTCCGGCGGCCACGCCGTGCTGAAGCCGCTCTGGGCAAACGAGGCGATGCATCGCGCTTACCAGATGGTGCGGCTGACACAGCTCCTGGACGGCCGGATGCCGCTCAATTCCAGTAGTCCAATAGTCGGCGAACTCGAGCAACGCAACGCCGCCAGCCTCGCTGACGCGTTGCTGTCGCTCCGCATCGTGCGTGATGGAGAGATTGTGGCGTGCTCCGAGGCAATGAGAGACGTCGCCCGCAACAGCGTGGAACTGTTCGGCCCGATCGCCGGTGGGGTCGTGGTGAAGACCGACATTGAGAGACTGGAGCTGGCGTCATACAAGCGGCGCGCCTTGGTGCTGCTTGCTGGCCACCTGGTCATCGACGCGATCTCACACAGTGCCTTGAATCAAGGCGGCGGGTATATTCTTGTCCAGGTCAATCGCCTTGGCACATCCGTTGGACGGCTGGTCGTCCAATTCGGCGGCCATCCTCTCCCCTTAGAGATGTCGGACCAGAGCTGTGGAGTGATCGACGATCTTTGCAACCTCGTTGAGGCCAAAATGATGCGTCGTGCGATCGATGAAAATAGAATGATCGCCGAAATCGAATTCCCGACCTGATGATGCCATCGGTGCCGCACGCAAATGTTGTGGCGTGGGTTGTTCCGTCCTGTGACATCGCCTCGCCGTGGCTCATGACGGCGCCGGCCAAGACTTGACCAATCCCGCGGTAGTAGCGCGCAATGCATGCTCCACCGTGTTGGCCGCTGGTGTGAGAGGGTCGCGATGCCATCCATCTTGAACCCGCAAGGGGTGATTGGGATCGCCGAAAAGACGATCTTGATAGATTCGCTCGCTATCATGCTTGCCATCGTGATTCCCACGATTGTTGCGACGCTCGCTTTCGCCTGGTGGTTCCGGGCCACCAATGCGAGAGCAGCCTATCTGCCGGATTTTGCATATTCCGGTCGCCTCGAGCTTATCGTCTGGGCAATCCCCGTACTGGTGATCTTGCTGCTGGGCGGCGTGGCATGGATCGGGTCGCACGACCTCGACCCCGCCAATCCGTTGCCGTCGAACACCCCACCGCTGGAAATCCAGGGCGTTTCGCTGGATTGGAAGTGGCTCTTCATCTACCCCGGGCAACAGGTCGCAAGCGTAAACCAGCTTGTGATCCCTGCCGGAGTGCCGCTTCACTTTTCCTTGACATCCGGCAGCGTGATGACCGCATTTTTCGTCCCGCAGCTCGGCAGCATGATCTACACGATGAACGGCATGAGGACGCAATTGAACCTGCGCGCGGACAACACCGGCACTTTGTTTGGCCTTGCCAGCCACTTCAACGGTGACGGCTTCTCGGGCATGCATTTCGACACGCAGGCGGTGCCTGCAGAGCGGTTCACCGCCTGGATTGATGCCACGCGCCAAGCCGGCCCGACCCTCAATGCCGCAAGCTATGAGGACCTGGCAAAGCAAAGCATGAACGTTGCGCCATTCACCTTCCGTGCAGTCGATCCCACACTGTTCCAGCAGATCGTGACACAGCAATTGCCGCCGGGACCTGGCCCACAATCGGGACATCCCAATCCAAGTGTATCGCCGCGGACGGGGCACTAGCATGTTGGGCAAGCTCACCTGGGACGCCATTCCGTTCGATCAGCCCATCCCACTGTTCGCAGCAGCCGTGGTCGGCATCGCAATCATCTGCGTGCTCGCCTGGGTCACGCTGAAAGGTTGGATGCCGTACCTTTGGCGCGAGTGGATCACCAGCGTGGACCACAAGCGGATCGGCATCATGTACACCCTGCTCGCATTGGTGATGCTGCTGCGCGGTTTCGCCGATGCGATCATGATGCGCTCGCAACAGGCGTTGGCATTCCGCTCCGACGGCTACCTGCCGCCGGAGCATTATGACCAGATCTTCTCGGCTCACGGCACGCTGATGATTTTCTTCGTCGCCATGCCCTTCATGATCGGGCTGATGAACTTTGTCATGCCGTTGCAACTCGGCATTCGCGACGTGGCGTTCCCGACGCTCAACTCGGTCAGTTTCTGGCTCACCGCCACCGGCGCGCTGCTCGTCAACATATCTCTGGTCGTCGGCGAATTCGCCCGCACCGGATGGCTGCCGTTTCCTCCGCTCTCCGAGATCACCTACTCACCCGGCGTCGGCGTCGATTATTATCTCTGGTCGCTCCAGATCTCGGGGGTCGGGACGCTGCTGACCGGGGTCAACTTCGTCACCACTGTGCTGAAGATCCATGCACCCGGCATGACCTACATGCGGATGCCGATGTTCTGCTGGACGACGCTCGCCACCAACCTGCTCATCGTCGCCGCCTTCCCCATCCTCACGGCGACCTTGGCCATGCTGATATTGGACCGCTATCTCGGCTTTCACTTTTTCACCAACGAAGCCGGCGGCAACATGATGATGTTCATGAACTTGATTTGGGCATGGGGACATCCCGAGGTCTATATCCTTATCCTGCCCGCATTCGGCATATTCTCCGAGGTGATCTCGACGTTCTCCGGCAAACCGCTGTTCGGTTACCGGTCGATGGTCATGGCGACGATGGCCATCTGCATCCTGTCCTTCACGGTTTGGTTGCACCACTTCTTCACCATGGGCGCCGGTGCGGACGTCAACGCGTTATTCGGCATTGCCTCGATGATCATCGCGGTGCCCACCGGCGTGAAAATCTTCAACTGGCTGTTCACCATGTACGGCGGTCGGGTGGCCTTTTCCCCGTCGATATTGTGGTCGATCGGCTTCATGGTCACCTTCGTCATCGGCGGAATGACCGGCG
>DATAPW010000267.1:0-3524 GCA_036265005.1 Acetobacteraceae bacterium
TCCCCTCGACGCTCCGATGCAGATAGGTATTGGGAGTCTGCTGGTTCCAATCGAACCCCCCCGTCGGTCCGTCGGCGGACAGGATGATCGTATTGGGATAGCCGGGAGCCATCCCGCTGACCGTCATCGAACCCGCCGCACCATTGTCCAGGCTGATCAGCAGATCAGCCTGATCCTCCACCTGCATGGTGACGCTGAGGCCGCCGTCACCGGCGACGGAACCAGGCGGCCGCTGACCTTCGCCTGCGCCGCCACGCCAGATCCTTTCGCGCTGATGCGTGGAGAACTGCGCGGTGATTTCGCGGATCAGGGATCCCGTGACGTATTCGACGAGATCGAGCCAGTGCACGCCGAGATCCATCAACGCATAGGACCCACCGGTCGTGCCAGGCGTGAAGAGCCACACGTATTTGCCGGCGGCAAGGACATCTTGGGACAGATAGCAGCCCCCGATTCGCCGGAGCGGGCCGAACGCACCATCGGCCACTTTGTGACGAAGCAGCTCCACGAGAGGATACCCGCGATACGTATAGGCGATTGCCCCAACACGCCCGGCCGCTGATGCTGCCTGGATCATCCGGCGGCACTCGGCGGTGCTCGTCGCCATCGGCTTTTCGCACAATACGTGGGAGCCTGCCTGGAACGCGGCAATGCTTTGCGCGGCGTGCAGATGGTTGGGCGAGCAGACATGCACGACGTCTGGCTTCTGGTCCTTCAGCAATCGCGCAACATCATCATAGGCCGGGGCGGAGCCGAACGATTCGGCCGATTTCAGCGTGCGGCCACAGACCCCGACGAGATCACCACCGAGTTCGCGGATCAGCCGGGCATGCACGTGGGCGATGGCGCCCGTGCCGATGATGGCCGCGCGCATCAGCCGCGTTCTTCGAGCGGCTCGATGACCTCACAGCCTGCGGCGCTGGCCAACGAATGCAGATTGCGATGTCCCAGGCTCGCATAGGTCAGCGGGTGCGCCTTGCGCGGATCCTGTTCGGCTTCCACGACCAGCCAGCCCTGATAGCCGCAATCAGAAAGACGCCGCAGCAACGGCAGATAATCAATGCATCCATCACCGGGCACGGTGAAGATGCCGTTCAGCACGGCGTCCATGAAACTGGTGTTGTCGGCCAAGGACTTGGTCAGGACATCCTGGCGAACATCCTTGAAGTGCACATGCACCACGCGCGCGATGTGGCGTTCAAGCAACGCCGCAGGGTCGCCTCCGGCAAACAGGCAGTGACCGGTATCATACAGCAGTCCCACCGCCGCGCCGGTCGTTGCCATCAGGCGATCGATTTCCGCATCCTTCTGAACAATGGTGCCCATGTGGTGATGGAACGCCATGCCGACGCCGAAGGCCGCCATCCGTTCGGCGAGTGCCGTGATCTTCCGGCCGTATGTGCGCCATTCCCCGTCGGCGAGCACGGGACGCTGCGAAGCGGGATGGAATATGCCGTCATGACGCCCGCGCGATGTGTCGGCGTAGACGACGACGCGACATCCAAGATCGCGCAGCAGCGTCAGATGCGGCTCGATTGCCGCGAACTCCTGCTCCACCTCGCGCTCACAAATGCGACCGTCATACCAGCCGGACACGAGTTTCAGGCGATGGCGCTGGAGTATCGGCGCGAGCTCCGCGCTGATGCGTGGGAATTTTCCGCCGAGTTCCGTTCCGCTGTAGCCAGCCTGCCGAGTCTCGGCCAGGCATGTGTCGAGTGGGATGTCGCCGCCCAGTTCCGGCATGTCGTCGTTCGTCCAGGTGATCGGATTGATGCCGATTTCCACTGCCATGTAGCCTCCGATCAACGATGCAATGCGACGGAAGCCTGCTCCGCCGCTTCGAGCGCCGCGATGGCATCGCCGGCGGTGGCGCCAGCCGCCTCACCGCCGCGTACCCAATCCGCGAATCCTTCAGCCTGGCGCTGCAACGCCTGCAGGAACAATGCATCTGCATCGGGTGGCCAGAGGAACCTGCAATCCTCGGCATCGCGAGTCCCGAACGCCTCAACGCGGCACACGTCGCCAAGCGGGAAGCGCCTGCCAAGCGATACCAGCGCAGTGCTGCCACCGGACAACGCGCACAGGACCTGCGCGCTGTCGGGATCGCCGGCGATCTGCGGGTCCGTGCCAACGGTGGCGATGGCGGGATCGAGGCGAACGAATTCCTGTCCGCTCAACCAGCGGATCTGGTCGACCTCATGCACGCCCGTATCGATGAAGATACCGCCGCTGTTGGCACGAAATGCGGCCGCCGGCGGTTCGCCGTCCCATTGGTAGGATGCGACGAAGTACAGCGCGCCCAGATTACCTTCGGCGATACGCCGCCGAAGCCGCTGCAAAGACGGGACGAAGCGGCGCCAGTATGCGACCTGCAACTTGACGCCGTGCCGCTCCGCGACCGCCGCGGCTTCGCGCGCTTGGGATGCGGACACGCCACAGGGCTTCTCGCAAAGGATTGGCACGCCCTCCGAAGCAAGTTGCGTCACCAGGCTAAGATGTAGCGTGCTCGGCGCTGCGACGAGGATGCCGTCGAGTTCGCCAGCCTTCAGCAGCGCAGCGACGTCCGAGTACACCGGAACATCGGCATCCATGGTGGCGCGCGCTGCTTCAGCCGGTTCCGCGACCCCGACCACGCGCACGCTTTGGCTGCCGGACAGCGCGCGCATGTGGGTGCGACCCATTCTTCCGGCGCCAATCAGCCCGAGCCGAAATACCTCAGCCATCAGATTGCTGTCGGGCGCTCGCGCGGCATCCGATCACGGTGCGCGCCGATTACGGCCTGGCACAATGCAATGTCGCGCAGCGCGTCGGCTGCGGATGTCACGGGTTGGAGACCCGTGCAGATGCAATCGTGGAAATGAATCAGCTCCTGCTTGAAACTTTCCGCGTACGATGTGGTTTCCTCCATGCTCCATGCACGAGATCCGTCGTTATCGCCGGCCTCGGTTGTCAGCAAGGTCGGAGCACTGCGCAGGAACGGCGACGGGAATGAAAGCGTCAGCCGCCGGTCCACTGCGTAGAACGCGAACTCCATCTGGTAGCGCGCCACGCCAGGCAGATCGACCCAGGTGATGATGCACTGCGTTTCACCGAACCGCAGCACCGCGGTCAGGCCGTTCTCCCTGATGTCGGCGAACTCCAGCCGATCGGGTTCCCCCAGCACGCCGCGGATTGCGTTGAACTCGTGCACCATGGAGTCCAGCAGCACGAGGTGGTACGCGCGGCGCGACAGGGCGTCGGCTTTGCCGATTGCCGCGGTAATGCGCTGCTCGTTGTCGGCACCGAAACGCGCGGCGGTATCAGTTGGGAGCGGAGCGCTCTTGTGTAACCGATAATGCGCAATGTAAGGCTGGAGCGGCGATTCCAGAGTCGTCACGCGTGCAAGGCGGAGGTCCTGCAATCCCTTCGCTTCGTCCTGCAAGCGGCAATACGCCGGATCGTAGCGCTTATTGTAGCCCACCATCATCACGACGCCGGCACGCGCCGCGGCGTCGATCATGGCCTTGCCCTCCTCGACCGAGAAA
>DATAPW010000268.1:0-35449 GCA_036265005.1 Acetobacteraceae bacterium
CGCCGTCATGGGCGGCCCGAGCCCGGCCATGACAAAAGATGGGACAGATGATGGGCGTCACGTTTGACACTGCCGATTGGCCACCCGTACAGTTGCCGACATGGAGAAAGCCGTGACATTTCCCGCCGGTCGCGCCATCGACTGCGACATCCATCCTGGCGTGCCCAACATCAAGGCACTGCTCCCCTACATGAACGATTTCTGGCGCGAATCGTTTGTTGCGCGGGGCATCGATGGCTTCGACATGATGAGCTACCCGCTGAACGCGCCGATCACCTGCCGCCCCGACTGGCGCGTGAAGGGCGAACGTCCGGGTTCCAGCCTGTCCAACATGCAGCGCGACGCGCTGGATAATTTCGGCATCGGCCTGGCGATCTGCAATCCGCTGACCGGCGGCCAGGTCGCCGTCAGTGAAAGCATGGGCGCGGCGATCTGCTCGGCGGTGAACGACTGGATCATCGAGCACTGGCTGAACAAGGACAGCCGGCTGCGTGCCTCCATCGTGGTGCCGGCGCAGGCGCCGCTGATGGCGGTGGAAGAGATCGAGCGCTGTGCCACCGACAGGCGCTTCGTGCAGATCCTGATGCCAGTGGGCTGCGAGATGATGCTCGGCCGCAGCTACTACTGGCCGATTTACGAGGCCGCGGTGAAGCACGGCCTGCCGATCGGCCTGCATGCCGGCAGCATGTATCGCTATGCGCCGACCTCCACCGGCTGGCCGTCGTTCTATTTGCACGACTACGTGGCGAACTCGCAGATTTTTGAGGATCAGTTGCTCAGCCTGATCTCCAACGGCGTGTTCAACAAGTTTCCCGATCTGCGCGTGGTGCTGATCGAATCCGGTGTGACCTGGCTGCCCGGTTTCATCTGGCGCGCGGTCAAGACCTGGCGCGGGGTGCGTGCCGAGGTGCCGTGGGTCAACCGTTCGCCGGCTGAGACGATCCGGGAGAATGTGCGGCTGACCGTGCAGCCGATCGACGCGCCGCGCGACACGCCGGTGATCGACCGCATCATCGAGCAGATCGACAGCGACCGGATGCTGCTGTTCGCCTCGGATTATCCACACTGGCAGTTCGAAGGCGATGCGGTGCTGCCCGGCGGGTTGTCACCCGCCCTACTTCGGCGCATTCGCGTCGATAATCCGCTGGAGACCTATCCTCGCCTGAAGGAGACCGTGCAATGAACGCGCCTGTTGACGTCCTGGAACGGCGTGACGATACCGAGACCCGTCTCGGCATCATCGATTGCGACATCCATCCCTACATGAAGCCCGGCGCGCTGAACCAGTACCTGCCCGAGCGCTGGCGCAAGCATGTGATGGAGTACGGCAAGTTCAACTGCGGCATCTATGCCGACCGCGGTACCTATCCGCGGTTCTCGCCGAACACGTCGCGGCGCGATTCCTGGCCGCCGGACGGCGGGCTGCCGGGCTCCGATGTCCCGTTCATGCGCGAACAGCTGCTGGACGCCTACAACATCGCATACGGCGTGCTGGAGCCGCTGCTCGGCGGCAACACCTCGCGCAACCTGGATGAAGCGGCGGCGCTGTGCTCGGCGATGAACGACTGGCAGGCGCATGACTTCGTCGACCTGGAGCCGCGGCTGCGCGCTTCGATCCTGGTGCCGCAGGACGATCCGGAAGCCGCGGTGAAGGAGATCGAAAAGCGCGCCGGCGACTGGCGGTTCGCACAGATCCAATTGGGCTCGAAGACCTCGGAGCCGCTGGGGCGCCGGCGCTACTGGCCGATCTTCGCTGCGGCGCAGGCCAACAACCTGTCGATCGGGCTGCATATCGGCGGCACGCAAAACAGCGCGCCGTCGGCGAGTGGCTGGCCGCAGTTCTACATCGAGGATCACCATATGCTGGTGCATTCGATGCAGAACCAGGCCGCCAGCCTGATCCTTGAGGGCGTGTTCGAGGCATTTCCCAATTTGAAGGTCTGCCTGATCGAGGGCGGCTTCGCGTGGGCGCCGTCGCTTGGCTGGCGGCTGGATGCGCATTGGGCGAAGATGCGCGACGAGGTGCCGCAGGTGAAGCGGCCGCCATCGGAATACATGCGGACCAATCTGTGGTTTGCCACCCAGCCGGTGGAGGAGCCGGAAAATCCCGATGACCTGCGGCAGGTGTTCGAGTGGATCGGCTGGGATCGCATGGTGTATTCGTCCGACTATCCGCACTGGGATTTCGACGATCCGCATCTCGCGTTCCGCTTCCAGATGACCGAGCAGGAGAAGCGGATGCTGTTCCGCGACAATGCGCTGGACGTGTATACGTTCCGATAGATACTATCCCATCGTCATGGCCGGGTCGGGCCCGGCCATGACGATTGCAACTTGGCCGCGCACCCGACTCGTGCAAATCTTCCCGCAAGCAATCGTTCCGATTCCATCATTGGGAACGAAGGGAAGGAAACAGTCATGCCGCACGCGATCGGTCGTCGCCATCTGTTCGCCACCGCCACGATGGGCCTTGCGGCACCCGCCATCCTGCGGCGTGCAAACGCTGCCGATGTGCCGGTGCAGCTTATCAGCCATCGTTACCCCGGACTGGAATACTACGCCGACAAGCTGAAATCGGCGCTGCCCAACGTGGCGGTGGATACAAGGCTGATGCAGGCGCCCGACGCGATCCAGTTGCAGCGCCTGGCGCTGTCGTCCAGCTCCAACCAGCTCGATATCCTGTGGGCGAACAGCATCACACTCGCCTCCTATGCTAAGAGCGGCTGGCTGGAGCCGCTGGACGACCTGTGGGCGAAGCACAAGGACGAGTTCAATCTCGGCGACTACAATCAGGGTTCGGTTGCCGGCTGCTCGTACAACGGCCATATCTACGGCATGCCGATCACCACCAACACCATGCTCTATGCCTATCGCGGCGATCTGTACGACGAGAAGGGCCTGCAGCCGGCGACAACATGGGACGACTATGTGGCCAATGCCAAGACGCTGAACGCTCCGCCGCGACGCTACGGCGTCACGCTGGCGTTGAAAAGCGACATGGTGAACAACGAGCTGCAGTCGGTGATGAACACGGTGGGCGACGGCTGGTTCGACAAGGACTGGCGTCCGGTGTTCAACGACGATCGCGGCGTCAAGGCGGTGGAGATCATCAAGCACCTGTCGCAATATTGCGTGCCGGGCTTCACCGCCGTGCACAACGACGAGCACTCGGTGAACATGAGCCAGGATATCGCGGCACAGGGCCAGCAATGGGCGACGCGCTGCGCGACCATGGACAACCCGGACAAATCGCGCGTCGTCGGCAAGATCAAATGGACCGTGATGCCACAGGGCGGCAAGCAGGTGATGATCAGCGACACCTACTGCATCTCGCGCTACACGGCGAAGGACAAGGACATGCTGTTTCGCCTGCTGGCCAGCGCGCTGCGCGAGGAGAACCAGCGTGGCGCCGCCGCACTGGCCACGCCGCCGCGCAATGCGGTGCTGAACGACCCGGCGCTGCAGGCGAAGTATCGCTGGTACCCCGCGGTGTCGCAGTGCCTCGCGGTGGCCCAGCCACTGCCGGCCCTCCCGGAATTCTCCGAGGCGTCGGAGATCTTCAACAAGCGCATCGTGCAGGCTGTCGTCGGCCAGATGGAGACCAAGGCGGCGCTGGACGCTGCGGCGACCGAGGTACAGGCGATGCTGAAGGAGCGCGGCTACTACAAGTAACCGCAACGCCGGCGCGCGCGCATGTGGCTGTTCATGCTGCCCAGCCTCGCGGTGATGACCGTCGTATTGGTCTATCCGCTGGCCTCGGCCATCTATTACAGTTTCCTGCGATATTATCTGGGCGGCGGCACGCCGCAGTTCATCGGCCTGGCCAACTATGTCGAGCTGCTGGGCGACGAACGCTTCTGGGGCGATCTGCTCAACACCGTCATCATCGTCGGCGCCAGCGTAGCCTTGCAGCTCGTCATGGGCATGGCGCTGGCGCTCGCACTGTACGCTGCCACACGCGGCGTGCGGCTGATCTCGCTGCTGAACTTCCTGCCCAATGTCGTGACGCCGGTGGTTGGGGCGATCTTCCTGAAATGGCTGTTCATCGGCCGCTTCGGGCTGCTGGATTCCACGCTGATCTCGTTCGACATTTACCCGCCGAATTGGCTGGGTGATCCCGTCTGGGCGAAGATCACGCTGATCCTGGCTGACACCTGGAAGTTCATGCCGTTCCTGATGCTGGTGCTGTACGCCGGCCTGCAGGCATTCGACACGCAGTTGCTCGAGGCGGCGCAGATCGATGGCGCCAACGCCTGGCAGCGCCTGCGCTACGTCATCCTGCCGATGATGAAGCCGCTGATCCTGTTCGTGGTGGCGATCCGCGCCATGGATGCATTCCGCTTCTTCGACCTGGTCTACGTGCTGACCAATGGCGGCCCCGGCACGGCGACCGAGACGGTGACGCTGTACACCTACCAGATCGGCTTCCGCATGCTGGAGGTCGGCAAGGCCTCGGCACTCGGCGTGATCACGCTGGTGATCGTCGCGGCGATGATCGCCGGCCTGATCTTCATGATGTCGCGCCGCGGACGCGAGGCATTCTGAATGAACCGCCGCGCCAGCTTCCAGATCCCGCTGCTGATCGGTCTCGGCGCGTTCACGCTGATCAACCTGATCCCAATCCTGTGGGGTTTCCTGATCTCGATCCGCCAGCCGTCGGACGCCTTCGCCATTCCGCCGAAGCTGATCTTCGATCCGACGCTGATCTTCCATTACGAAGTATGGATGGAGCGCGGCTTCCTGACTTTCCTGTTCAACAGCCTGGTCATCGCCGCGGGCACGGTCTGCATTTCCGTGCCGATCGGCACGCTGGCAGCCTATGGCCTGGCGCGGACGCGGGCTCGCCATTCCCGGTCACTGTTGTTTGGCCTGCTGGCGGTACGGATGTTCCCGCAGATCCTGCTGGCGATTCCGTTCTTCGTGATGGCACGCGCGCTCAACCTGATCGACAGCTACTGGATGATGATCCTGGCAATGGTGGCGATCAACCAGCCATTCACCGTCTGGCTGATGCGCAGCTTCTTCCTGGATGTCCCGGTCGAACTTGACGAGGCGGCGCTGATCGACGGCTGCAACCGGTGGCAGGCATTCCGCCTGATCGTGCTGCCCACGGTGCGCCCGGGGCTGGCGGTCACCGCGTTGTTCAGTGCGCTGCTGGCGTACAACGAATTCCTGTTCGCGCTGATCCTCACCGGCAGTCGTACAAAAACCCTGCCGGTGGCGATTGCCGAATATGGCGGCGAGGACATCAGCTACTGGTCGCTCTCCGCGGCCGGTGCGATCGGCATCATGCTGCCGGTGGTGCTGTTCACCATCGCGGTGCAGCGCAACCTGATCCGCGGGCTGACGTTCGGCGCCGTGAAAGGGTGAGGTGGTTCCGGCCTCGCCCCCTTCCGTCATGGCCGGGCCTGTCCCGGCCATCCGTTGTGGTATAGTGCCGCGACGAATGGCCGGGACAGGCCCGTCCATGACGGCGGCAACGGCGTGCCAACGCAGGAGTAGACTTGATGAACGTCGAGGTTCGTGACCTTTCACGCGTGGCACCAGATGCACAGAGCCGACTGGCGATCGCCGACTGCGACCTGCATCTCGGGCCGCGCTCGCTTGCGGACCTGGCGCCATACCTGCCAGCGCGCGTCCGCCAGTACATCGATACCTACGGCACGTCGCACCGCATCGGCTGGCAGAACGGCGATCCGGCGTATCCGAAATCGGCGCCCTACGCCGCGCGCCGCGACGCATTCCCGCCCGACGGCGGGCCGCCAGGTACCAATTTGGAATTCACCCGCCGCCAGCATCTCGATCCGTTCAACGTGCAGCTTGGCCTGATCAATCCGCCGCTGCCGTCACAGAACTTCATGAACTCGGACATCGGCAACGCGATTGGCCGCGCGCTGAACGACTGGCAGATCGACGCGCTGGTGCGACCGGAGCCGAGGCTGCGCGCCTCCATCGTGGTGAATTACGAAGATCCGCCGGCGGCGGTGCGCGAGATCGAACGCTGCGCCGGCACCGAAGGCTACGGCCACGTCATGCTGATGAGCCGCACCACCGAACCACTCGGCTCGCGCCGCTATGCACAGATCTTCGACGCTGCCGCCGCGGCGAACATTCCGGTCGCAATGCACGCCTTCGGGTTCGCCGGCCATCCTCCCACATCGTCCGGCTGGCCGTCGTTCTACCTCGAAGACATGATCGGCCACGCCCAGGGCTTCCAGGCGCATCTCACCAGCCTGATCTTCGAGGGCACCTTCGAACGCCTGCCGAACCTGCGCTTCGTCATGATCGAGGGCGGCTTCGGCTGGCTGCCGTCGCTGGCCTGGCGGCTCGACAAGCTATGGAAGCGCCTGGCGGACGAGACGCCGCATCTCAAGCTGCTGCCGTCGGAGTACATCCGCCGCCAGGTGTGGCTGACCACGCAGCCTATGGAAGAGCCGCCAAATCGCGAACACGCGCTGGACCTGATCGAGTGGATCGGCTGGGACCGGCTGCTGTTTGCCTCGGACTATCCGCACTGGGATTTCGACGATCCATCGCAGGCACTGCCGTTGCGCATTGACGAGACGCGGCGGCGGCAGGTGTTCTTCGACAACGCCCACGCGCTGTACGGGGGCTGACATGCTGCCATCGCTGTTCATCAGCCACGGCTCGCCGATGCTGGCGCTGCGGCCGTCGCCGGCGCGCGACTTCCTGGCTGGGCTCGGCAAGCAATTGTCACGACCAAAGGCCATCGTCATCGCATCCGGCCATTGGGAAACCGAACGGCCGGAAGTCAGCGCGGTGACCGTCAACGATACGATCCACGATTTCTACGGGTTCCCGTCGGCGCTTTATGCCATCCGCTATCCGGCGCCTGGTTCACCGGAACTGGCCGAGCAGATCGCCGGGTTGCTGCGCGACGCGGGATTGGCGGTGGAGATCGACCATCGACGCGGCCTGGACCACGGCGCGTGGGTGCCGTTGTCGCTGATGTATCCCGGCCATGACATCCCCGTCCTGCAACTCGCGCTGCAGAGCCAGTTCGGCCCGCCGCACCATTTGCAACTCGGCTGCGCGATCGCTGCGTTGCGTGAGCAGGATGTGCTGGTGATCGGCTCCGGCAGTTTCACCCACAATCTCGGCCGACCGCGTGCGCAGGAGCAGGATGCGCCGTCGCCGCCCGACATCGTCGCCTTCGCCGACTGGATGGACGCGGCGTTGAACGAGGGGCGCATCGACGATCTGTTGGACTACCGGCTAAAGGCGCCGTACGCAGCCTTGCAGCATCCCACCGAAGAACACCTGCTGCCGCTGTTCGTCGCACTCGGCGCGGCAGGCGAATCCGCGCGAGCGACCCGGCTGCACGCCAGCTCGACCTGGGGCACGCTGCGGATGGACGCGTATCGCTTCGACGGCTGATGCGGCTGTTCCTCTACGGCACGCTGCTCGACGCCGACATGTTGGCGTCGAAGGGCGGCAGCGCAGGTCTTGCCGCTCGCCTTGTGCCGGCGACATTGCGTGGCTGGCGGCGCGTTGCAATGCGCGGTGGCCGCTATCCCACCTTGTGCCGCCATCGCACCGGATCGGCGCGCGGCATCGTACTGGCTGTTCCGTCCCGTGCGCTTGCGCGCCTTGCGGCCTATGAAGGTGCCGATTATCGGTTGACCAAGGTTGTCGTTGAGACAGCAAACGGCAAGACTGTCGCCCGGACCTGGATTGCACCGGGCGGCACGCGCCTCTCGTGGAAGGAATAGACAATGTTGCAGCCACCGCCCGCCCGTCCCGGCATGCGCGAGGACGAGGTCGATACGCCCGCACTGCTGATCGACCTGGACGCGTTCGAGGCCAACCTCGACCACATGGCAGAACTGCTCGCACCGACCGGCGCGAAGCTCCGCGCGCACGCCAAGACGCACAAGTGCCCGGTCATCGCGAAACTGCAAATGGCGCGTGGCGCGGTCGGCCAGTGCGTACAAAAGGTGGCGGAAGCCGAGGCGCTGGCGTGGGGCGGTATTCCGGACATCCTGGTGAGCAACGAGGTCGTGGGCGCATCGAAGCTGGCGCGCCTTGCTGCGCTGGCGGGCATCAGCAAGGTCGCGGTGTGCGCCGATGATGCGGCGCAGGTCGCGGCGATCGAAGCTGCGGCGGCGGATGCCGGCATTCGCCAGTCAGTGCTGGTAGAGATCGATGTCGGCGCCGGACGCTGCGGCGTTCCAGCCGGACCCGAGGCGGTGGACCTGGCGAAGCGCATCGCGGCGTCGAAGCACCTGATCTTCGGTGGACTCCAGGCGTATCACGGCAGTGCGCAGCACAAGCGCACCGTCGCCGAACGCCGCACGCTGATCGGCAATGCGATCGATGCGTCGCGCCGCACGGTCGAGCAGTTGCGCCAGCAGGGGCTGGAGTGTCCGATCGTCGGCGGCGCGGGCACCGGGACATTCCAGATCGAATCCGCGTCCGGCGTGTACAACGAAATCCAGGCCGGTAGCTACGTTTTCATGGACGCGGACTATGCCCGCAACCTGGATGAGGCGGGGGCACCGATCGGCACCTTCCGCCATTCGCTCTTCGTGCTGGCAACCGTGATGAGCGTGCCTAGCAAGAGCATCGCCGTGGTGGATGCCGGGCATAAGGCTGTATCGACGGACAGCGGGATGCCGGTGATCTGGCAGCGGCCCGACATCCGTTATGTCGGCGCGTCGGACGAGCACGGCAAGATGGAAGTCGGATCGGAGGCCGCGGCACCGAAGCTTGGCGAGAAGTTGCGCCTGGTGTCGGGACATTGCGATCCGACGGTTGACCGCTACGACTGGTATGTCGGCGTGCGCAAAGGCCGCGTTGAATGCCTGTGGCCGATTGCCGCGCGCGGCGGGATGCACTGAGCGGACGGCCGCCACGGCAGGCGGAGTCTTTATGACAATGGCTGCTGCGCATAGGCCAACGCCGCGGCTGCCAGGTCCTCCAGGGCACTGCCGACAGACTTGAACAGCGTGATCTCCTCGCTGTTTCGCCGTCCTGGGGTTTCGCCGCGGCATAGCGTGAACAGATCGCCGGCTATGGCGTCGCGCCGCACGCCGGTCAGGTCGCCGGCTTCGGCCAGCGCGGCATCCGTGTCGATGAACACGCGCGCGCGCCGCATTGCTGCATCGTCTGCCTCGCGCATCGCCGGCGTAAAGCCGCCGATCAGATCGAGATGCGTACCGGGACGCAGCCATTCGCCACGCACCAGCGGTTCGCGCGACAGCGTCGCACAGGTGACGATATCGGCCGCCTGCACCGCAGCAGGGAGATCGGTCACTGCCTCGGCTTCCCAGCCTTCCGTGCGCAGGCGCGCGGCCAGGCTCACGGCGCCCGCCGGACGAATGTTCCAGACGCGCACACGCGCGATCGGGCGCACTGCGCGATAGGCTGGCGCCATCAGGCCGGCAATGTGCCCGGACCCGACGATCAGCAACGAGGCTGCATCGTCGCGCGCCAGGAACGACCCGGCGAGCGCGGAGGCTGCGGCGGTGCGCCGCCTGGTGATCTCGGCGCCATCGATCAACGCGAGATGCTGGCCGGTCGCGCCGTCACACAGCAGATAGCTCGCGGACACCGCGGGCAGGCTGCGCGCACCATTGCCGGGGAACACCGACACCACCTTCACGCCAACGAAACCGCCCGCGCGCCAAGCCGGCATCAGCAACAGCGCCGCGGTGGTGCCGTCAGGCTGGGCCAGGTCGTGGCGATGCCGCAGCGGCGCTTCCGCGCCGGTCACGAACGCGTCGCGCAATGCAGGGATCAGCCGTTCGAACGGCAGTGCGGCCGCGGCCTGGTCGGCGTCGAGGATTTTCATGCGTTGCGCCGCACCAGTGAACGCACCTGCGCCTCGACCGCCGCAAGATCGTTCGGCAGCACGACGAAGCGCTCCTCGCGCTCGAACAGATCGGCAAGCCGCGGCGGCAGCTTCGGCCGGATGCCGACGGCGCGTTCGATGGCGTCGGGGAATTTCGCTGGATGCGCCGTGGCCTCGGCCACTGTCACGATTCCGGGTGCCGGCCGATGGGCGCGCGCCGCGGCGATGCCGATCGCGGTATGCGGATCAGCGAGATAGCCGCTCACCTCGTGCAGCCGCGCGATCTCCTGCTCGGTCCCCGCATCGTCGAGGCGGAATCCATGGAACACCGTGCGGCAACGTCGCCACGCAGCGTCCGGTACCGCCATGCGGCCGGTACGACGGAATTCGGTCATGGTCGCGGCGGTGGCGGCGGGGTCGCGATCCAGCAACTCGAACAGCAGGCGCTCGAAATTGGAGCTCACCTGGATGTCCATGCTGGGCGACAGGCTCGGTTCCACCGTCGCGATCGACATGTCGTTCGACGCGAGGAACCGCACCAGGATGTCGTTGCGATTGGAACCGATGATCAGGCGAGCGATCGGCAGCCCCATCCGACGCGCCGCCCAGGCCGCCAGCACATTGCCGAAATTGCCGGTCGGCACGCTGAACGCCACCTCGCGATCCGGTGCGCCAAGTGCCAGCGCGGCCGCAACGTAGTACACGATCTGCGCCGCAATCCGCGCCCAGTTGATCGAGTTCATCGCCGAAAGGTGCATCTCCTGGCGGAACGGCGCATCGGCGAACATCGCCTTCACCAGGTCCTGGCAGTCATCGAACGAGCCTTCGAGCGCGAAGTTGGCGACGTTCGGGGCAATCACGGTGGTCATCTGCCGGCGCTGCACGATGCTGGTGCGTTCGTGCGGATGCAGGAACACGACATCGACCCGGTCGCGGCCGACGCAGGCCTCGATCGCGGCGGAACCGGTGTCGCCCGAGGTGGCGCCGACGATGGTCGCGCGTGCGTCGCGCGTGGCCAGGACGTGGTCGAACAGGCGGCCTATCAATTGCAGTGCCATGTCCTTGAAGGACAAGGTCGGTCCGTGGAACAGCTCCTGCGTGAACAGGTTGGTCTCAAGCTGGATCAGCGGCGCCACAGCGGGGTGGCCGAACCCGACATACGCATCGTGGCAGAGCGACTGCAGCGTACCGAACGGAATCGCATCGCCGACAAACGGCTGCAACACGCGCGCCGCCAGCTCCGGGTATGGCAGTCCGCGCAAGGCGCGCAGGTCGGCCGGTGCAAGGCGGGGCCAGGTTTCCGGCACGTAAAGGCCGCCGTCCTCGGCCAGGCCAGCCAGCAGCACGCCGGCAAAGTCGCGCACGGGCGCCTGCCCGCGAGTGGAGATGTAGCGCATGGCGGCAAACTACACCTGTCAATGCGAGCCTTGTAGGGCGGAAAAGCGCCGGGCATTCCGCCGGCCGGCCGCGCAAATCGGCCTGACACGGCAAGCTTAGATCCTGCGGCTGTCGTAGGCCCAGTGCAGCAACGCCTGGCGCTGGCGACGCCGGCAGTCCAGGTCACCCGGTTGGCAATTCCGCTCGATCTGCCGGGCGTGCCGTCGTATCGCCTTCCAGCGTTTGATCTGGCGGCGGTCTTCCTCAGGCATGCGGCGGCCCATGTAGTAGCGGCAATACCACTGGAACCAGCCGCGCGGATCGTCGGGATGCAGCCAGCCTTTCGCCCGCCACACCGATAACGGTTGGCTGGCATCGACGCCGAAGAAATTGAGCGAGCAGTCGCGACGACCGTTTGCCAGCCTGGCGCCGGCGAACCAGGACGCGGGAAATTCATCCCGCGCATCGGTCATGTACTTGCCGCAGAATATGCCCAACCGCAGCATCTCACGCGGCGTCAGGTCGGGTGTGAATTCCGGAGCGAAATTGCGGCCGATCGGCGCAGTGAGTTCATAGCGATAGCCGCGCTGCATCCGGTCGTTCACAACGACAACCCGCCTGGCCATTCCGCAGATCTACGAATGCCGGATCACGGTAACATGCAGGCCGCAGTTGCCGTTGGTGACGTCGGCTTCGATCGTTGGACCTGTCCGCTTGCCCACCAGCGTGATCCTTTCGGCGCCACCGGTGATCGTGTCGTCCGGACCGATCGTCGCATCGACCCACGTCTTCGGATCCCAGCGGAACTGGAAGCGACTGTCCTGCACGTCGAAATGCACCAGGCCGGGATGCGGACAGGCGCGGCTGTCTGCCTGAAACCGCGTGCTGGTGCCGCGATATTCGCCATCGACAGTTCCCGATGGCTTGGGTGGTGGCGCGGGCGGCGGTGGCGGCTGTGCAGTGCACGCAGCAACGGCACAACAGCAGGCCGCAAACAGTCCCGCACGGATGATGGTCATTGGTCTCCTGGGGCAGCATGGATGCCCGCCGTCATGCGGGGCAAAGGACGATTCGGCAAGGCGAGCGAGCTATTGCAGATAACGCGCCGTCAGGTGACGCTCGAAATCCGACGGATCCAACGGCTTGCCGGTGGCGGCCTGCAGCAGCGGATTGAACTCCAGCAGGCTGCCTTTGCCATGGACATTGGTGCGCAGCCAGCCAAGCAACGGCGACAGGTCGCCGTTGCCGAGCGCAGCATCCACGCCCGGTACAGCGCGCCGCGCCGCCGCCATGAGCTGGGCGGCGGCCATTGCGCCGAGCGTGTAGCTGGGAAAATAGCCGAACCCGCCATCGTACCAGTGGATGTCCTGCAAACAGCCGCGCGCATCGTCCGGCGGAACGATACCGAGCAGCGATTTGAAGCCGTCGTTCCACGCCGCGGGCAGGTCCGCCACCGAGAGCGTCCCACCGATCAGCGCCTGTTCCAGCCGGAAACGCAGGATGACGTGCGCCGGATAGGTCATCTCATCGGCGTCCACACGGATGAAGCTACGCTCCACATGCCGCCACATGCGGCCGAGATTCTCCGGCCGATACGGACCCGGATCGCCATCGAACGTGGCGTGCAGCAGCGGACCCAGCCATCCAAGGAAGGCGTCAGACCGGCAGGCCTGCATTTCGACGATCAGCGACTGGCTTTCATGCGTCGCCATGCCGGCAGCCTCGCCGACCGGCTGGCGTGCATAGGCCACCGGCAAGCCGCGCTCATACAGTGCATGCCCGGTCTCATGCACGACGGCGAGCACGGCCTGGGTAAAATCGGTTTCGACATAGCGCGTCGTGATGCGCACATCGGTCTGGGTGCCGCCGGAAAACGGATGCGCCGACCGATCCAGCCGGGCATGGGTGAAATCCAGGCCGAGCTGCTCGGACAGCCGCCGGCACAACGCTTCCTGGACCGGTATCGCGAATGGCCCCTCGGGGCGAACCGGCGGCGGGTTGCGGGCCTGGCGCTCCTCCGCCTGCGGCAGGGCCCGGCGCAGGAATTTTTCATATTCGGCGAACACCGGCGTCACATCGGCGACGCGCATGCCGCGCTGGAAGCCGTCCATCAACGCATCGTACGGGCTGAGCCCCAAGGCTGGCGCGAGAGCGTCGGCAGCCTGGCGCGACAGCCGCACGACCTCCTCGAGGCACGGCCGCACCATGGCGAAGTCCGATTTGCGGCGGGCCTCCCGCCACACCTTCTCGCAGGTTGAATTGGCCCGCGCCTGGGCCTCCACCAGGTCGGGCGGCATCGCCGTCGCCCGCGTGTAGGCATGGCGCATGAGGCGCAGGTTGGCGGCTTGCCAGGGATCCGCCGCGCCATCGGTTTCCGCCGCAGCGAGGTCATCGCCCACCGCCGGCGCGACAAGCAGCGAATGCGACAGGCCGGCCAGCACGGCAAGCTGGTCGCCGCGGGCCTCACCGCCGCCAGGCGGCATCATGGTGGCGGCGTCCCAGCCCAGCACCGACGATGCTTCGCCGAGTGTCGAGATGCGGGCGAAGCGGGCGGCCAGCCGATCATACGCAGTCATTGGGTCAGCGCCTTCCTTGCCCAGAGCACAAAGATCACCACGAGCGCGACGGCAAGGCCATACCAGGTGATCGCATAGGAGAGATGGTTGTTCGGCGGGCGTGGCAAGTGCCTGGCCGGATCAGGGAAGCGTTCCGGCGGTGCCGGTCCCATCGCCACCAGGATGAACGGCGCAACGTGGTGCAATCCGAGAGCCGAGCCGATCGCGGTCGGCTCCAGGGTGTAGAACTGCCTCGTCGCGGGACTGTCGGTTGCGCTGAACAGACCTGGCGTGTCGCCGGGCCGGACGTAGCCTTCCACGGTGACCTCGCCACTCGGCAGCGCGATGGCGCGCGGACGTGAATCCGGCACCCAACCACGATCCACCAGGATGGTATCGGCGTCCTTGCGCTCCAGCGGCACGATCAGTTGGGTCCCCAGTACCGTGCCGGCCGGCGTATCCCTGACATCGGCGCCGTACGAGGCGGCGAGGTCGTCACGCAGCGTGCCGGTGACCTGCACCTTGGTGAACGGTTCGGCGTCGGGTTGCAGTGGCACGGCAGGGGCGGCCTCGGCGCGGGCGATCTGCGCGAGAAGGCCGAGTTTCCAATGCAGGCGCTCGACCTGCCAGGTGCCGAGAGCGAGCAACACGGCGAGCATGGCCGTGGCCATGATGCCGGGCCCCAGCAGGCGAGACAGCTTGCCGGTCATGGAAGGCAAGCCAGGGAAGGCAAGCGAGCGAAGCAAGCGTGGCAAGCAAGTCGGGCATAAGGTTCCACGAAGGGGAAGCTGACCCGCACTTCGCGCACGGTGCTTCCCAACGACTTCGGCCAGGCGCGCCGCGCCCATAAAAACCTGCCCTGTGGAACTTTGCGTGCACCTTGTGGAGCTTTGTGTCCGACTTGCTCGCCTGCCTTGCTGTGCCGCCAATCAACGCTGCGTAAACCGAGGCAAAGGACGCTGCCACCTGGCCACCGAAACCGGGGCAGAGCATGCACGCACCCGACACCGGCGACCCAACTTGCCAGATCCTCGGCCTGTCGATGCGTATGCACAGCCGGCTCGGACCGGGGCTGCTGGAAAGCGCCTACGAACGCTGCGTGCGCCATGGATTCGATCGGCACGCGATCACCTGGGCGCGGCAGGTCGATCTGCCGCTGGACTATGGCGGCACCCTTATCGACTGCGGCTGTCGGGCAGACATCATCGTCGATCATGCGGTGATTCTCGAACTGAAGTCCGTCGAGCAACTCCTGCCGCTGCACGAGGCGCAGCTTCTCACCTACCTGCGGCTCAGTCGATGCCGGTTCGGTTTGCTGTTCAACTCCAAGACGCTGTCCCTGAAGGATGGCATCCGCCGGCGCATTCTTTCGGATCACAACCCCATCTCGGACGACCTGTGCCGATATTGCAGCGCCACCAGCGCCGCCTTTGCCGGGCGCATCATCAGGATGGCGAGCGGCACCGTCACCACCGGCCACAACACGGCATGCAGCCAGAGCGGGGGAGCGAAGCGGAACTCCACCCAGAATGCCAGCCCCACCACGACGGCGCCGAGCAGCAGGATCACGCCCACGGTGGCGCCGTCGCCGGCATCATTGGCGCGCAGGTCGAGCCCGCACACGTCGCAGGTGTCGCGCACCTCAAGCAGATTGCGGAACAGGCGACCCTTGCCGCAGCGAGGGCAGCGACAGGCCAGCGCTACGTGCAGGATCGGGGCGGCCCGTTGCGCCACCGACCGCGGCGTCAGTGCGCGGCAACCACCGGGCTGGCGCCCCACCAGTAGATGCAGGTGAACAGGAACAGCCATACCACATCGACGAAATGCCAGTACCAGGCAGCGGCCTCGAAGCCGAAATGCCGCTCCGGGGTGAACTGGTCGTCGCGCGCACGGAACCAGCAGACGATCAGGAAGCAGGTGCCGACGATGACGTGGAAGCCATGGAAGCCGGTGGCGAGGAAGAAGGTGGACGGGTAGACACCGCCGCCGACGAAGTGGAACGGCGCGTCGGAGTACTCGATCGCCTGGCACAGCGTGAAGGTGAGGCCCAGCAGGATGGTCAGGCCAAGGCCGGTCACCAGAGTCTTCTTGTCCCTCTCCAGCAGTCCGTGATGCGCCCAGGTGATCGTGGTGCCGGACAGCAGCAGGATCATCGTGTTGAGGAACGGGATGTGGAATGGATCGAAGGTGTGAATGGTGGAGGGCGGCCACACCGTCTCGCCGTTGCCCTGGGTGTCGGGGAACAGGGCGAAGTTGAAGAACGCCCAGAAGAAGCCGACGAAGAACATCACTTCACTGGTGATGAAGAACAGCATGCCGTAGCGCAGGCCAAGCCGCACGACCGGCGTGTGCACGCCCGGCGTCCGGCTCTCGCGGATGACGTCGCGCCACCAGAAGAACATCGTGGTGAACACGGTCAGCGCGCCGATCACCAGCGTGATGTAGCTGCCGAAATGCGCGGCAAAAATGATACCGAGTACGATCAGCATTCCGCCGACCGCGCCGATGATCGGCCAGGGGCTGGGATCGACCAGATGGTAGGGCTGCTTGAGGCCCGAACTCTCGACAGTCGTGACGCCGTGCGTGTCGCTGCTCATGCCGAACCCATTCCAGTTTTGCCGAGGAATCCGCCCCGAAACGGCTGCCGCATCATCGCCAATTCGCTCGCCGGTTCAAGGGGTCTGCCGCGTCAGCGGGCCGATATGCGGGCCAGCCTGGGCGAGTGAACCGGATTTCGCCGCGTCGTCCAGGGTGCGGAAGAATGTGTAGGACAGCGTGATGGTGTGGATATCCGCGGTGTTCGGATCCCTGGCGATGGCGGGATCCACCCAGAAGCTCAGCGGGAACTGCATCTGCTGGCCGGCCGCAAGCGTCTGTTGGTTGAAGCAGAAGCAGGCGGTCTTATGGAAGTACTTCCCCGCGGTATCCGGCGTCACATTGTACAGCGCGACCCCGGTCACCGGCGTGCCGGCGAGGTTGCGCGCGGCGTAGTAGGCGAGCTGCTGCTCACCCAATGGCACGCGGACGGATTCCTGTTGCGCGGCGAAGTCCCACGGCAGGTTGGGGTTGGTGTTGGCGTTGAAGCGCACTGTCATGCTCTGCTGCGTCGCGCCGGGCGCGGCCGATGCGCCGATCTGCGGCGTGCCGTCGTAGCCGGTGGCGGCACAGAACAGCCGGTACAGCGGGATCGCGGCGAACGACACGCCGACCATGCCGACCGCGACGGCTGCGAGCGTGATGCCGAAGCTGCGGTTGTTCATGCGCATGGCGAACACGACCAAACCGTCATGACCGGGCGTGACAGGGGACGTGGCATCTACGACTTCGTCATCTTGACGATGGTGATGGCATAGAACAACGCGGACAGCGCCAGCAGCACCACCAGCATGGCCCAGTTGCGCACCCGGCGCCGGCGCATGTCATCCGGGTCTTGCGCCACGCCGCTCTCACCCCACCAGCCGATCGACGGCCAGCGCTCCGAACAGCACGAACAGGTAGAGAATGGAGTATTTGAATGCCACGCGCGCCGGCGCGTCATTGGTCAGGCTGACGCCTGTCGCATCCTGCCGGTCGGTCGCCACACGCCACACGCTGACCAGGAACCCGAGCCCCAGCACAATGGCGGACAGCCCGTAGACCAGCCCGGAAAAGCCCATCAGCCACGGCGCCAGGGACAGCGGCACCAGCAGCACCGTGTAGATCACGATCTGCCGCCTGGTTTCCCTGGCGCCGGCCACCACGGGCAGCATCGGCACGCCGGCACGCCGGTAGTCGGCATTGGCGAACAGCGCCAGCGACCAGAAATGCGGCGGCGTCCAGAAGAACACGATGGCGAACAGCACCAGCGGCACAAGATCCACCGAGCCGGTCACCGACGCCCAGCCGATCACCGCAGGGAAGGCGCCCGCCGCACCGCCGATCACGATGTTCTGCGGGGTGCGGCGCTTCAGCCACATTGTATAGACAAACACATAGAAAACGATCGACAGCGCGAGGACCAGTGCGGCGACGACGTTGACTGCCAGGCCCATCACGATGACCGAGCCCGCGGCCAGCGTGATGCCGTAGCCCAGCGCCGCGTCCGGCTCGATGCGACCGGCGGGGATCGGCCGGTTGCGGGTGCGGTGCATGATCGCATCGATGTCGCGGTCGTACCACATGTTGATCGCGCCGCACGCGCCGGCGGCGACCGCGATGCACAGCACGGCGGTGAAGGCCAGCACGGTATGCAGGTGACCGGGGGCGATCAGCAGTCCGATCAGCCCGGTGAACACCACCAGCGTCATGACCCGCGGCTTCAGCAGCGCGATCCAGTCACTCAGCTCGGATGTCTGCGGTGAGGCAACCGAAAGCGACAGGGGGGATTGCTCCCCCCTTTCGGCTGCGCCCAGTTCGGAAATCGCGTCGCTCATGCCAGCTCAGCGAAACCGCGGGAGTTCCGCGAAGGTATGGAACGGCGGCGGCGACGATACCGTCCATTCCAGTGTCGTGGCGCCTTCGCCCCAGTAGTTGTCGGCCAGATGCTCCTTCGAGGTGAAGGTGCGGAACAGCACGTAGAAGAACACCAGCAGCGCGACGCCGCTGATATAGGCGCCGATCGAGGAGACGAAGTTCCAGCCGGCGAACGCCTGCGGGTAATCCGGATAGCGCCGCGGCATGCCGGAAAGGCCGAGGAAGTGCTGCGGGAAGAAGGTCAGGTTCACGCCGATGAAGGTGAGCCAGAAATGCACCTTGCCACAGAACTCCGGGTACTGGTGGCCGGACATCTTGCCGATCCAGTAGTAGAAGCCGCAGAAGATCGAGAACACCGCGCCGAGTGACAGCACATAGTGGAAATGCGCCACCACGTAATAGGTGTTGTGCACCACCTCGTCGATGCCGGCATTGGCCAGCACCACGCCGGTGACGCCGCCGATGGTGAACACGAACAGGAAGCCGATCGCCCACAGCATCGGCGTCTTCAGCTCGATCGAGCCGCCCCACATGGTGGCGATCCAGGAGAAGATCTTGATGCCGGTCGGCACCGCGATGACCAGCGTCGCGGCCATGAAGTAGGCGCGGGTGTCGACGTCGATGCCCGACACGAACATGTGGTGCGCCCACACCACGAAGCCGATCACGCCGATCGCCACCATGGCGTAGGCCATGCCGAGATAGCCGAAGATCGGCTTGCGGCTGAACGTCGATATCACGTGGCTGATGATGCCGAAGCCGGGCACGATCATGATGTAGACTTCGGGGTGGCCGAAGAACCAGAACAGGTGCTGGAACAGCACCGGATCGCCGCCGCCGGCGGGATCGAAGAACGCCGTGCCGAAATTGCGGTCGCAGATCAGCATGGTGATCGCGCCGGCCAGCACCGGGATCGACAGCAGCAGCAGGAATGCCGTCACCAGCATGGCCCAGATGAACAGCGGCATCTTGTGCAGCGTCATGCCGGGCGCGCGCATGTTGAAGATCGTGGTGATGAAGTTGATCGCGCCGAGCAGTGAGCTGGCGCCGGCGAGGTGCAGCGAGAACAGCGTGCAGTCCATGCCGATGCCCGGCTCATAGGTCGGGTTCGACAGCGGCGGATACAGCGTCCAGCCGGAGCCTGATTCGCCCATGAACAGGCCGGTGATGATCAGGCAGAATGCCGGCGGCAGCAGCCAGAAACTGATGTTGTTGAGCCGCGGGAACGCCATGTCCGGCGCGCCGATCATAAGCGGGATGAACCAGTTGCCGAAGCCGCCGATCAGCGCCGGCATCACCGAGAAGAAGATCATCAGCAACCCGTGGGAGGTGATGATCGTGTTCCACTCCTGGCCGTCGGTGACGATGTGGTTGCCCGGGAAATTGAGCTGTGCCCGCATGATCTCCGACAGGATGCCGCCGACGACGCCGCCGAATACCGCGAAGCTCAGGTAGAGCGTGCCGATATCCTTGTGGTTCGTGCTGCACAGCCAGCGGACGAAGAAGCCGGGCTTGTGGTCGTGGTGGTCATGGGCATCGTCGTGGGTCGTAGCCGACATCGTCCGTCTCCTTCACGCACCGACCGGCCGGGTCAGTGCTGAACTCCTGCCGCCGCCAACAGGCGCGGTTGATCTGCTGTCGTCGCCGGCACCGCCGGCGCCGCGTCCGAGAACTTGGTCTTCGCTTCCGTCACCCAGGCATCGAATTCCTGCGGCGTGACCGCGTGTACAACGATCGGCATGCGGCTGTGGTTGGTGCCGCAGATCTGGTTGCACTCGCCATAGAACGTGCCGGGCTTGTCCACCCTGAACCACGTCTCGATGGTGCGCCCGGGAATCGCGTAGCGCTGCACGCCGAGTGACGGAATGAACCAGCTATGGATCACGTCCGTGCTGGTCTGCAGCACGCGGATGTTCTTGCCGACCGGAACCACCAGTTCGTTATCGACCTCGAGCAGCCGGCGCTGGCCGGGCTTCAGCTGGTCATCGGGAATGATGTAGCTGGAGAAGTCGATGTTGTTCTGGTCCGGGTAGGTATACTCCCAGTACCACTGATGCCCGGTCACCTTGATGGTCAGGTCGGCGTCGCGCGTGCGATCCTCATAGTAGACCAGGCGGAACGACGGGATCGCCATCACCACCAGGATCAGCACCGGGATCACCGTCCAGGCGACCTCGAGCAATGTGTGGTGCGCGGTGCGGCTCGGCACCGGATTTTTCTTCGCGCTGTAGCGCCACATCACCCAGCCAAGCAGGCCGGCGACGAACAGCGTGATCACCGTGATGATCACCAGCACCAGGTCGTGCAGGTCGATCTGCTGCTGCTTCAGCGGCCCGAAGGCCGGCTGCATCGCCATCTCCCAGGGCCGCGGTGCGCCGACCGCCTGGGCCAGTGCCGACCCGCCGGGAGCAGCCATCATCATGAGCATGGCGGCAAGCAGCCGCCGGTATCGCAACATCGGCCGATCCATCCCGCTTCGGTCCCCCATCCGGACCCGCCCCGGGCCGGCTCTCAGCTCTATCCGCCTACCGGACCGCGTGCGTGAGATCAAGGGGAGGAGGCGTGCTTACGTGCCATGGCGGACGGGTCCGGCCATGCAAACCACGCGGGCCACATCGAACAAATGCGTGGACGGCCTGGCGTCGCGTTGGACGTCAGTTCCTCACGCGCATCAGCGTGAAGATGCCGAAGGGCGGCATCGGGATGGCTCTGCTGCGCACGATGTCTTCCGGCGACAGCAACGCCTCCATGGCGAAGTCCGGATGCCAGCCGAGCGCGCGCGACGCCGGCGCCATGGCACGTTCGATCCACCAGCGCGGGCCCCGCTCGGCTGCGAAGTGGTTGACGAACAGGATGTTGCCGCCGGGACGCACCACCCGGCGCATTTCCTCCAGCAGCTTGCGGGGATGCGGTACCACCGAGGCGACGAACATCGCCACCGCGATGTCGAACGAGGCATCCTCGAAGTCGGTCGCCTCGGCGTCCATCTCGCGCAAGTCTTCGACGTTGGTGATGCCCATTCCGGCCACCCGCTTCTCCGCCTGGGCCAGCATCTCGGCGGACAGGTCAATTCCGGTGATCCGCTTGGCCGGCAGGTAGCGCGGCAGTGCCAGTCCGGTGCCGACGCCGACTTCCAGCACGCGGCTGCCGGGCATCCGGTTGGCCAGCTCCGCTGCACGCGCCCGGCCCATGGCCGAGACGCCGCCGAACGCGATGTCATAGATGCCGGCCCAGCGCTTGTAGGCGGCGCGGACGTCGTCGGCATCCAGGGCGGCGCGGGGAGCGGCGCGACGAGGCGACTCCAGGGTATGGCTCATGCTGCCGGGTCCTTCCTGTCGTTGCCTAGACAACGTAGCGGCGGCGCGCAAGCCCGTATCGTCGCGCGGTCGTGACATCGCGCCCAAGAAACGCCCATCGCAAGCAAAAGTCAGAACCGCAGGCAACAGGGTACCGGGTCGCCTGCTGCCTGGCGGCATCGTGCGGCGACCTCGTCAGACCTGGCCGTGCGCTGGCCGGCAACAGAGTAACCTGTGCCGGCCAGCGTTGACGAAAGCCTAATCCGCCTGGGTGAGATTCACCGCGGCGGTTCGTCCGTTCTGTTGCTGCTCGACCTCGAAGCCGATCTTCTGGCCCTCGCTGAGACTTCGCAGACCAGCCTTCTGCACCGCACTGATATGCACGAAGACGTCCTTGCCGCCCGTGTCAGGGGCAATGAAGCCATAGCCTTTGGTCGGATTGAACCATTTAACGGTGCCCTTGGGCATCGACGCGTTGCCTTTCTGCCTACGGACCGGTCACCTCCGCAAATCAGGGAGCCGGCGGCCCAATTGTACAGGAGCGCAACGGAAAGCTTCCCACGACGCTCCCACCCCTGCGGCAGGACCCCCATCATTGTAGTTACCGAGAACTGATAGTATCGCCTGCCATCGGCGACGATACGCGGCCCTATGCTTCCCCGCAATCAATCCTGCAACCAATCCGTGAGAAACTTGTCATACAGATCATGACGCGCCGCAGAATGCATTCGCGCGGACCGGCAGCAACGGGGAAACCGCTTGCATCCGCCGTCGCACCGCGCCATGTCGTTGGCAGCGGGCGCCAACGCCGCTAGATTGCTGTGGTTGCTCCCGGGCGGTGTGCGGGACAACAGGGCGCCGCGGTCAGCCCGCGTGGAGGATTTATGGGTAGCTTCAGCATTTGGCACTGGATGGTGGTGCTGCTGGTCGTGTTGCTGCTGTTCGGCGGCGGCAAGGTCAGCAGCCTGATGGGCGACTTCGCGAAGGGCATCAAGTCGTTCAAGAAGAACATGGCGGAAGACGGCGATGCCTCGATGGAGGCCAGCGCCGACAAGCCGACGGGCACGATCTCCGGCCCGGGCGCCCAGGCGAACGCCGCCAGCCGCGAGCATACCGCAGCTCACTGAGCGGCTGCCGCCAACGCCCAGTCGTCAGGCGCGCCGGGACGGTTTAAGTCTGGCGGTCGGCAAACTGACGACTGGGAACCGATCCATGGCCACACATCGCCTTGCTCCTACGCCGGAGACCGTCCGGTGGGGCACCTTCGACGCCGCCTACCCGCCGCTGATCACCATCAATTCCGGCGATACCGTGGTATTGGAGTGCGTCTCCGGCGGCGCCGAGGTGATGCCTCCGCCGGCTTCCGGGCTGCGCGTTCCGCCGGCGCTCGCGGCAATCCATGCCGCCAATATTCCTCGTGTCGGCGGCCACATCCTGACCGGCCCGGTGGCGGTCGCGGGCGCGCAGCCCGGCGACATGCTGGAAGTGCACATCGACAGGATCGAACTCGGCGCCGACTGGGGCTATTGCGGCTTCAGGCCGCTGCTCGGCACGCTGCCCGAGGATTTTCCCGAGCGTTTCCTCAGCCACATCCCGGTGGACCGCGACCGCCGCATGGCGCTGCTGCCCTGGGGCACGGAACTGCCCCTGGCGCCGTTCTTCGGCGTCATGGGCGTCGCCCCGCCGCCCAATTACGGCACGATCTCCACCAAGGAGCCGCGCGAACACGGCGGCAACCTGGACAACAAGGAACTCGGCGAGGGCGCCACGCTGTATCTCCCGGTGTGGGTCGAGGGTGCCAACTTCTCGGCCGGCGACGGCCATGGCGTGCAGGGCGACGGCGAGGTCTGCATCAATGCGCTGGAGATCTGCCTGACGGGCACATTCACGCTCACGCTGCACAAGGGAGGCGGCAGCCGGGCGCCCCTGCTGACCTACCCGCGCGCCGAGAGTGCGACCCATTACATCACCATGGGAATGAATGAGGATCTCGACCTCGCAATGAAGCAGGCATTGCGCGAAATGATCGCGTTCATCACCAGCCGCACCAACCTGTCGCGAGAACAGGCCTACCAGTTCTGCTCGCTGGCGGTGGACTTCCACGTGACGCAGACGGTCAATGGCGAGAAGGGGATTCATGGGCTTCTACTCAAGGGATTGTTGTTCTAGACAGGGTTTTCCACAAGTTTTTGTGGTTTTGCGCGATTGATGTGTTGACGGCAGCCGCTGGCTGTATACCGTATCTTGTGGTTACACCATCAAGGGAACCGCAAGATGGAGTGGGCCGAGGAAACGATCGTTCGCCTGCGCTCGCTGTGGGATGAAGGCCATTCCACCGCGGAGATCGGTCGCCGTCTGGGCGTCTCGAAAAATGCCGTGGTCGGCAAGGCACACCGGCTGGATTTGCCGGCGCGGCCTTCGCCAATCCGGCGCGATGGCGTGCCTGGCGGAGCGCCGCGGCGATCCGCGCCGCGCCGGGTGGCCGGCCCGACCCTGCCGCCGCTTTCCAGCACCGGTCCGATCGCCGCGAGTGGCGGATCGGCTGCAGCGCCGCACGTGGCGATGCTGGCGCCGAAACCCTCCCCGGTCGCGCCGGTTGTCCGGGTAGCGCCGCCCGCACCGCGGCCGTATGGCCGCGTGGTGACGTGCTGCTGGCCGATCGGCGAGCCCGGCACCCGCAGCTTCCGTTTCTGCGACTCTTCGTCCGAACCTGGGAAGCCGTACTGTTCGGAACACGTGAAGCTTGCCTACGTGAAGGTGCGCGACCGGCGCGAAGACGCCGCCTGACGCCCCTGCGCCTTCTCCCGCAAAGCGAAGGATGGCCGGGGCGGGGGTGAACCCTACTCCCGCGCGGCCAGCCGGATCGCCCGCGGCGTCGCGGCAATCAACTGGTCGTGCGACGCCGGACGATCCGCACGGATGAAGCCATAGGTCGGGTATTCGCTGACGCCCATGTCGCCCGAGGGCGGCCACCATACCCGCACCATCGACCAGTCGTTCGCCGTCGAGACGTCGATCACCGGCTGGTCCTGGCTGACCCGGTGATGCACCCAGTTGGCCTGGGTGATCAGGATCTGCCGCCGGCCCAGCACCTGCGACACCACGCCGACATGCCCGCTCGGCAGGCGCCCCGAGCGGCGGAACACCAGCACGCTGCCCACCGCCGGCGTGTCGCTGCGGGCATAGCGGTCGCCGGCCTGCCACCACCAGTCGGCCGCCGCCCCCCATAGGCGGACGCCGCTCAGTTCGCGGGCGAACGGCGCGCAATCCAGCGGAACCGAGCCGCCGACATAGTCGCCGACCCGGGAGCCCTGGGCCGGCCCCCGCGAGGCACACGCAGCGAGAGCCAGCAGGGCGACCAGAGACAGCAGCGGATGGGAACGCATGGGTCCTCGGTGCGCGATGCACTTACCGGACTTTTATCAATGATTAAGTCGGAATGATGCAAGAACTCACTGATCAGCCCGACTTTTTGGGTTCGCCCAGCAGCGTCTGCAGCACATACTCCGTGTTCGCCCCGGCCGCCGGTCCCGGCCACCCCACCACGGATTCCGGCGTGTCCCCGTCCAGCCGGATCACCGGGCCAGGATGCAGCGTCCGCCCGACCAGCGGATCGTCCACCTCCTGCACCGACCCGCGCGCGCGAAAATGCGGATCGCTCGCGCAGTCGGCGATGTCATACAGCCGCGAGCAGGGCACATCCGCCGCCTCCAACTGCTCCTCGGCCGCCCTGGCCGGCAACGTCCGGGTCCAGGCAGCGATCGCCGCATCCAGCGCATCGCGACGTGCACAGCGGTCGCCATTGGTCGCGTAGGCGGGGTCGCGCGCCAGTTCCGGTCGCCCGATCGCCGCCATCAGCCGGGAAAAGATCAGGTCCGAATTGCCGGCGATGCACAGCCACCTGCCGTCCGCGCAGGGGTATGTGTTGGTCGGCGCCGCGGTCTGGATGGCAGCGCCGACCGGTTGGCGGACGCGCCCGTCCATTGCGTATTCCGGCAGCATCCCCTCCATGAGGCTGAACACGCTGTCCACCAGGTTGACGTCCACCACGCGCCCCTGCCCGGTCCCGGCCGCATCGCGCTGCCACAGCGCCGACAGCAGGCCGATCGCGGCGTACAATCCGGCCAGGTCGTCGCTGATCGAGATGCCGCAGCGCGGCGGCGGCAGGTCCGAGCTGCCGGCGGGATGTCCGGTGAGGTGGCGGATGCCGCCCATCGCCTCGCCGATCGCACCGAACGCCGGCTTGTCGCGATACGGACCGTCCTGGCCGTAGCCGGAGATGCGCGCGATCACCAGGCGCGGGTTGACCGCGTGCAGCTCATCCGGCCCGAGCCGCAAGCGCTCCAGGCCGCCGGCGCGCAGGTTCTCCACCAGAACATCCGCGCGTGCGGCCAGCCGCAGCAACGTCGCGCGGTCGCGCTTCAGGTCCAGTACCACCGACAGCTTGTTGCGGCCGTGCACGCTGAACCACACCGAGTGCCCGTTGACCGAAGCGCCCCAGCCACGGAATGGATCGCCGCCCGGCGGTTCCACCTTGATCACCTCGGCGCCGAGATCGGCCAGGATGCGGGTGCAGAACGGCGCGGCGATGTAGTGGCCGATCTCCAGCACCTTCAGGCCAACCAGCGGACCGGTGCGCTCAGGCGGAGCACGCATAGGGGACTCCAACGTCGAAATTGTGATCGGGGCGAGGCAGAAAATTACAAAATTACACCGCGTCGTTACTAATTCATAAGTGTTTGCTCTCCATATTCGACCTTACGGAGCCGGTTTTGGCCGGTGTCCTGTTTCCTCCCCGATGTCGCGCCCCGAGTGGCGGCGCGGCCCCCTTGGGCGGTGTGGTATTTGCTGCACCGCCCGTTTTTTGTCCGGCTTCCGTTCGACCACGACTGATCGCATGATCGCCTCGACCGGTGATTGCAGACGCGTGATTGCACAGGCAATGGAGAGCGGCATGGACAAGGACCTCATCGCGAAACTGGCGCGCGCCGCCGGTCTCGACAAGGCACTCGCGGAATTCCCGGATGATGTCGCCGCAGCCGCCGGACAGGCGCTGGGGAACAAGGACGGCATTGCCTATCCAACCGATCCCGCTGTCGAACCCTGGCCGCCGATGCGGGCGGGAACCGGACTATGAGCGAATTGCACTGGCTCACCGCATCGGACGCCGCGCGCCAGTTCGCCGCGCGCAAGCTGTCCCCGGTCGAGCTGCTCAACGCCCTGCTGGCTCGGATCGATCGGCTGGATTCTAAACTGCATGCGTTCATCAGGCTCGACGCCGAAGCGGCGATGGCGGCGGCACGCGCTGCTGAAGCCGAGATCGCGGCAGGACGCGTACGCGGTCCGCTGCACGGCGTGCCGGTCGGCATCAAGGACATCATCGATGTCGCCGGGCTGCCCACCACGTGCCATTCGAAGATCCTGCTCGACAATGTCGCCAAGGCGGACGCGGTTGCGGTCGCCAAGTTGCGGCAGGCCGGCGCAATCATCCTGGGCAAGCTGTCCACGCATGAATTCGCCATCGGCGGTCCAAGTTTCGATCTGCCGTTCCCACCGGCGCGCAACCCGTGGAATCCGGATCACCATCCGGGCGGATCGTCATCCGGCTCGGGCGCCGGCGTCTGCGCCGGGTTGTTTCCCCTGGCTCTCGGCTCCGACACCGGCGGTTCGGTGCGCAATCCTGCCTCGGCCTGCGGCATCGTCGGGCTGAAGCCGACCTACGGCCTGGTGTCGCGCCGCGGGGTGTTTCCGCTGTCGTTCACGCTCGACCATGTCGGGCCGCTGACCCGCACGGTGGCAGACAACGCGCTGCTGCTGGATACCATTGCCGGACATGACCCGGCCGACCCCGGCAGTGCGGCAACCAGCGCGCGGTATTTCGGCCGCCTGCTGGATCGCGGCGTGCGCGACCTGCGTGTGGGCTTCGTCAGGCATTTCCACGAGTTCGACAAGCCGGCGCATCCCGAGGTGACCGCAGCGGTGGAGGACGCCGCGCGCGTGCTGCAGGCCGAGGGCGCCGAAGTGCGCACGGTCACGCTGCCGTCGCTGAACGAGTTCGCCGCGGTGAACCGGGTGATCCTGTGCAGCGAGGCGTGGTCGATCCACGCGCCGTGGCTGCGCTCGCGTCCCGGCGATTATGGGCAGCTGTCCCGCCAGCGGCTGATGCCAGGCGCCTTCATGAATGCCGGCGATTACGTCGGTGCGCAGCGCCGGCGGATGCAGATGATCGCCGATGTGGAGGAAGTGTTCCGCGACTGCGATATCCTGCTGTGTGCCAGCTCGATGGATCCGGCGAGCCGCATCGAGGATGCGGCAGAGACAAGTCGCACCTACCCGCGGCAGGCGCGGACGCCGTTCAACGTGACCGGCCATCCGGCGCTGGCGATGATGGCGGGGCTGTCGCGCAACGGGCTGCCGGTATCGGTGCAGTTCGTCGGCCGGTATTTCGACGATGCCACGGTGCTGCGCGTCGCGGCGGCCTACGAGCGCGGCACCGAGTGGCACAAGAGAAGGCCGCCGATCGGATGAGCACGATGTCCCTGGCACGGTGCCGAGGCGACTGTCATTGGAACCGCCGTCCGTCGGAATGTGCTCTGTCCTGGACAGCATCCCGATGACCCACGGCTCCTCCGGTCCTACCTCGCGCGTCTACTTCTCGCAGCGCCTGCGGCTGCATTACGTGGACTGGGGCAACCCATCCGCGCCGCCGTTGCTGCTGGTGCATGGCGGGCGGGACCATTGCCGCAACTGGGACTGGGTGGCGGCCGAACTGCGCGACCGCTACCACATCATCGCCCCCGACCTGCGCGGCCATGGCGACAGCGCCTGGTCGGCATCCGGTCACTACACCATGGCCAACTACATCTACGACCTGGCACAGCTCATCCATCAGCAGGAACTGGCGCCGGTCGCCATCGTGGCCCATTCACTCGGTGGCAACATCGCGCTCCGCTACGCCGGCATCTATCCCGATGCCGTCAGCCGCCTCGTGGTGATCGAAGGCCTGGGTCCCGGCCCGCGTGCGCCCGGCACCCTGCCGCGCCGCACCATGGACGAACGCATGCGCGCCTGGATCGACGAGAGCCGCGCGCTGGCCGGCCGCCTACCGCGACGCTACGCCTCGATCGAGGACGCGCTGCGCCGCATGCAGGAGGAGAACCCGCATCTCTCCGCCGAACAGGCACGCCATCTGACGCAGCACGGCGTCAACCAAAACGAGGACGGCACTTATAGCTGGAAGTTCGACAACTACGTTCGTGTCTGGCCGCCCTACGACATGACGCGCGAGGAGATTGCCGCTCTGTGGTCGCGCATCGCCTGTCCGACCTTGCTGATCCATGGCAAGGAGAGTTGGGCAAAGAGCCCGGCGGAGGATGGCCGCGCCGGCTATTTCCGCGACGCGCGCGTGCTGGGGGTGGCAAATGCCGGACACTGGGTTCACCACGATCGCCTGGATGAGTTCCTCCAGTCGGTGCGCGAGTTCCTCGGCTGATCGCTCCGGTTAACAAATTCTTTCCAGTTCTGGCCTGACAAGCGTGCCGTTCCGAACCTCGAGGCGGTACGACAAAATGTTGTTACTCTCTTCGCGCCAGAACCTTGTCCCATGAGTTCGGCCATCATCTCCAGCGCGGACGCGTCGCGCATCGCTCTCCCCACGGAAGATGAGGATGTCGCCGCGCTCCGCGACAGCGTTGTCTCCAAGCTGACCCATGCGGTCGGCCGCGATCCGATCGTGGCCACCGACCGCGATTGGTTCATCGCCACCGCGCTGGCAGTGCGTGACCACGTCATCGAGCGTTGGCTGGCATCCACCCGCGCCAACTACACCTCCAAGCGGAAGCGGGTTTACTACCTGTCGCTCGAATTCCTGATCGGCCGGCTGTTATTCGATTCACTGAACAATCTTGGCCTCGCCGGACGCATGCGCCTGGCTCTCGCCGAGCTCGGCGTCGATTTCGACCGGCTGCGCGAACTCGAGCCCGACGCCGCCCTGGGCAACGGCGGTCTCGGCCGGCTCGCCGCCTGCTTCATGGAAAGCATGGCAACCCTCAACATCGCCGCGCACGGCTACGGCATCCGCTACGACCATGGGATGTTCCGCCAGGTCATCCAGGATGGCTGGCAACAGGAGTATCCCGAGGACTGGCTGTCATTCGGCAATCCGTGGGAAGTGGTGCGGCCCGACGCGACACACATCGTCGGGTTCGGCGGCAGCGTCGAGACGCAGTGCGATGCCGATGGACTGACGACCTGCACCTGGCGACCGAGCGAGAGCGTACAAGCCATCGCCTACGACACGCCGGTGGTCGGCTGGCGCGGCCATTACGCCAATACCCTGCGCCTCTGGTCCGCTTGGTCATCGGAACCGCTGCGACTGGACGAGTTCAACCGAGGCGACCATGTCGGTGCCGTGGCAGGGCGCGCGCGGGCGAAGGCGATCTCGGAGGTGCTGTACCCGAGCGACGAAACCACTGCCGGCCAGGAGCTGCGCCTGCGCCAGGAATATTTCTTCACGTCCGCCTCGCTGCAGGACCTGGTCGGCCGCCACGTGCGCCAGCATGGCGATATCCATACGCTGGCCGACATGGCCGCTATCCAGTTGAACGACACGCATCCGGCAATCGCCGTGGCTGAGTTGATGCGTCTGCTGGTCGATGTGCATGGGGTGCCGTGGGATGCGGCGTGGCGCATCACCACCGACGCGACGTCATACACCAACCATACGCTGCTGCCCGAGGCACTGGAGAGCTGGCCGGTGGCGCTGATCGAGCGTTTGCTGCCGCGCCATATGCAGATCATCCATCAGATCAATCGCTCGCATCTGGATTCCGTGCGAACCTCGGTGCGGACCGACACCCCGCCGCTGGAGGCGATATCGCTGATCGACGATGCCGGCGGCCGGCGCGTGCGCATGAGCACACTCGCCTTCCTCGGCTCGCACAAGGTGAACGGCGTTTCTGCGCTGCATACCGAACTGATGCGCAAGACCGTGTTTCGCGACCTGCACACGCTCTATCCGGAGCGCATCGTCAACAAGACCAACGGCATTACCTTCCGGCGCTGGCTGCTCGGCGCCAATCCGCAGTTGGCCAGGCTGCTGGTCGACGTGGTGGGACAGCAGATCCTCGACGATCCGATGGCGCTCGACGACTTCGCGAAGCACGCGGACGATACCGGCCTGCACGACCGGCTTGCCGCCATCCGGCACGCCAACAAGGCCGCTCTGGCACGGCTCGCGGCCGCCAAGGTCGGCATCCGACTGGATCCGTCGGCGATGTTCGACGTGCACATCAAGCGCTTCCACGAATACAAGCGGCAGCTGCTGAATGTCATGCACACGATCGCCCTGTACAACGCGATGCGTGCGCGTCCGACGCAGGACTGGGTACCGCGGGTGAAGATCTTCGCCGGCAAGGCAGCCGCCACCTATCATCGCGCAAAGCTGATCATCAAGCTGGTGCACGACGTGGCGCACGTGATCAACGACGACCCGGCGGTGCGCGGCCTGCTGAAGGTGGTGTTCCTGCCGGACTACAATGTCAGCCTGGCGGAAGCGATCATTCCGGCCACCGACATCTCGGAGCAGATCTCCACCGCCGGGATGGAGGCATCCGGTACCGGCAACATGAAGCTGGCGCTGAACGGGGCATTGACCATCGGCACGTTGGACGGCGCCAATATCGAAATCCTCGAGCGCGTCGGCGACGACAACATCTTCATCTTCGGCCTGACGGCGGAGCAGGCGGAAGCACGCCGGCGCCAAGGACTGAGCGGGCGCGAGGCCATCGCCGCGTCGCCCCGGCTGGAGGCGGTCCTGGATGCCATCGGGTCGGGCGTGTTCTCCCACGACGATCCGCACCGCTACCGCGAGCTGGTCGAGATACTCACCGACCACGACCACTTCCTGGTCACCGCGGATTTCGAGGCTTTCGTCACCGCCCAGCGCCAGGTGTCCGAGCGCTGGTGTGATCCCGCCGCCTGGTGGCGCTCCAGTGTGCTGAACACCTCGCGGATGGGCTGGTTCTCCTCCGACCGGGCGATCCGCGAATACGCCGAGGACATCTGGGACGTGGTTCCGCAGAGGCACTAGCCGCCGCAGGGTTGCGCTCCCTTTTTCGCCGCGCCAGCATCGCGGCAGTGGGGAGGGATCGCCGATGGACCTGATCGTTCGCAACGCCCGGCTGTCGCGCGATCCGGAAGCGCCGCCCGTGGATATCGGTGTCGTGGGCGGCCGGATCGCCGCGATCGAGCCGGCGCTGCAAGCCGCCGGTGCGGAATTCGATGCGGGGGGATCGCTGGTCTGCGGCGGCTTCGTCGAGACGCATATCCATCTCGACAAATCGAACATCATCGACCGCTGCCCACCGGAAAGCGGGCGGCAGCCCAATTCGATGCAGCGGGTGGCGGCGGTGAAGCATACCTTCTCGGTGGAGGATGTGTACGAACGCGCCAGCCGGACGCTGGAGAAATCCATCAAGCATGGCGCGACGCGGATGCGCACACATCTGGAGCTGGATGGCGGCGTCGAAATGCGCAGCTTCGAGGCGATCGAGCAGTTGCGCCGCGACTACGCCTGGGCGATCGACATCGAGGTCTGCGTGTTCCCGCAGGAGGGACTGACCGACAATCCGCGGTCCGACGCATTGCTGGTGGAAGGCTTGAAGCGCGGCGCCAAGGTGATCGGCGCGGCGCCGAACTACGACCCCGACCACGCCGGACAGGTGAGGCGGGTGTTCGACCTGGCGCGCGAATTCGATGTGGATATCGACATGCATCTGGATTCCGGCAACTCGCCGGATGAGATGGACATCCACCTGGTCTGCGAACTGACCGAGAAATACCGCCTCGGCGGGCGAGTCGCGGTCGGCCACATGTGCAAGCTGGCCACCATGCCGATCGCCAACCTGCGCGCATTGGCGCGACGCATCGCCGATGCCGGCGTGGCGGTGACAGTGCTGCCGGCGACCGAGCTGTTCATGATGGGTCGCGACCAGGAATACAACGTGCGCCGCGGCGTGGCGGACGTGAACCTGCTGGTGGAATGCGGGGTGAACTGCTCGCTCTCCACCAACAACGTGCTGAACCCGTTCACGCCGTTCGGCGACGCGTCGCTGCTGCGGATGGCGAACCTGCAAACCAATGTCTGCCAGATCGGCCAGGCGTCGCAGCTGCGCGATTGCTTCGCGATGCTGACCGAGCGTTCGGCGCGACTGATGAACCTGAAGGATTACGGCATCGCGGTGGGCAATCCCGCGGACATCGTGGTGCTGGATGCGACAACGCCGGAACAGGCGGTGGCCGAGATCTGCCATCCGCTGGCAACGTTCAAACGCGGCCGACGCACGGTGACGCGGCCGCGCGCGGAACTGCACCGGCCATGACGCAGTCCTTCCAGGCCAGCGACGGCAATCATATCGCCTACACGATCGACGACTTCACCGATCCCTGGCGTCCACCGCAGACCTTGCTGCTGCTGCACGCCGCGATGGGCTCGTCGAAGCGCTGGTACGCCGCGGTGCCGGCACTCTGTCGCCACTACCGCGTGGTGCGGATGGATTTGCGCGGCCACGGCGAGTCGCAGGTACCGCCCGCGGATCCGCCGCTGTCGATGGACCGCCTCGTGCAGGACGTGCGCGAATTGCAGGACCTTCTCGGCTGCGGGGCGCTGCACATCGTCGGCAACTCGGCGGGCGGCTACGTGGCGCAGAACCTGGCGATGGCCTCGCCCGAGCGGGTGCGCAGCCTGATGCTGTTCGGCTCGACGCCGGGCCTGAAGAACAGCCAGGCGCACACCTGGCTGCCGCGTGTGGCGAAGGAAGGGCTGCGCAACTTCCTCGCCGCGACGATCGAGGACCGCTTCCCACACGGCCACGACCGCGGCCATGTCGAATGGTTCCTGGACGAGGCGGCGAAGAATAACACGGCTTATATCGGGCGCTTCGTCGGATTGATGACGACGCTGTGGTGGGCCGACGAACTGCCGCGCATCAAATGCCCGACGCTGCTGGTGATGCCGGGCGCTGAAACAGTGGGCGGCACCGGGAACTACCAGGTCATGCGCTCGAAGATTGCCGAGTGCGAGCTGATCACCTACGAGGGCCTGCCGCACAATATCTGCGACATCGTGCCGGAGCGCTGCGCGGCGGATATTCTTGCCTACCTGCGCCGGCGGTTCCCGGAGGGATGACGTGTCACCGTCATCCTCGCGAAGGGTGCGGGTAGGAGTTGCGGGTGGGAGGGACAGTATAACATGAAACTATCCGACATCGCCCAGGTGATCCGCAGCAAAAATGCCGGCCCGCGACGGCTGACGCTCGACCTGATGTTCGCCACCGACGCCGACTACCAGCGCGTCGCACAATCGCCGGCGCTGAGCCGTGACCGGATCGGCACGCTGTATGGAGTGCCGCCAGACGATGTGACCGTGATCCCCTACCCGGTGGGTCGGGCCATCAAGATCGTGCTGGCACGGCCGATCATGGCGGGCGATCCGGGCGATCGCGATGTCTATGGCGCGCAACAGCACGCGCCCATGCTGGGGATCGAGATATGAGCGCGTCCGGCCGCATCCTCGACGACGTTCGCCGCACGCGGCGAAAGATGCGATTTCTCGGCGCGTCGGGCCAGTTGGGCTACGGCATTCCGACGCCGGCTTTCAACGGCGGCCTGGCGCACAAGCCCGACCTGATCGGCTGCGACATGGGCTCGATCGATATTGGCCCGACCTATCTCGGCAAAGGCGAGATGGCGACATCGCCCGCAGCGACACGGCGCGACCTGCGCAAGGTGCTGCTGGGCGCCCGGTCGATTGACGTGCCGCTGGTGATCGGCTCCGCCGGGTCCGCCGGCGCGGCGCCGCATCTCGACGCGACGCTCGCCATCGTGCGCGACATCGCGCGCGCCGAGGGCCTGCATTTCCGTCTCGGCGTGCTGCGCGCCGATTTGTCGCGCGACATGCTGCGGGCCTCGGTGCGGGCCGGCCGCGTGGTCGGCATCGACGACATGCCGGCACTGACCGAGGACGAGGTGACCGAGGCCGCGCAAATCGTCGGCCAGATGGGCATGGGACCATTTCGCCGCGCGCTGGCCGAGGACATCGACGTGCTGATTGCCGGGCGCGCCTGCGATACCGCGATCTTCGCGTCGCTGCCGACGATGCTGGACTTCCCTACCGGGCTGTCGGTGCACATGGCGAAGATCATCGAGTGCGCCTCGCTGTGCTGCCTGCCGGGTGGCCGGGATTCGATCCTGGCGACGCTGGACGAGGACGCTTTCGAGCTGGAGAGCATGGCGGAGCAACGGCGCGCGACGCCGGTCTCGGTGGCGGCGCACAGCCTGTACGAACAGGCCGATCCGTTCACCGTATACGAGCCGGAGGGTCGGCTCGATCTCAGCAGCGCGGATTACGCCGCGGTGGACGATCGGCGCTGCCGCGTCAGCGGTGCGGCGTGGCACCCGTCGGTGGATCCCTGCGTGAAGATCGAAGGCGCGCGGAAGATCGGCGAGCGTGCGGTACTGCTGGCCGGGGCCGCAGATCCGCGGTTCATCGCGCAGCATCGGGATATCCTGCCGGCGGTTGCCAAAGTGGTGCGCGACCTGGTGTGCGAGGATGCGCCGGAGGACTACACGCTGCGCTTCCGCGTCTATGGCGTGGATGGGGTGCGCATGGCGGCGCCGGCGAAGGAACTGCCGCCGGGCGAGGTGTTCATCATGGGCGAGTGCATCGCGCCGACGGCGGAACGCGCGGCCGAGGTGGTGCGGACGCTGAAACAGTACCTGCTGCACCACGGATATGCGGGAAGGCTGTCCACCGCAGGCAATCTGGCGTTTCCGTTCACGCCGCCGGAGGTGTCGCTTGGGCCGGCATACCGGTTCAACGTGTACCACCTGCTGCGCACGCCGGATCCGGATGCGCTGTTTCCGCTGGAGGTGGAGACGCTGTAGGCGCGCCCACC
>DATAPW010000269.1:0-3237 GCA_036265005.1 Acetobacteraceae bacterium
CCGTTATCCCGCTAATTCTATGGGTATTATATGGGTATCCTCCGGGAGGATTTCATATAAATCATTGATATACAGTGATGTCTATGGTGACAGCGTCAGCAGGTTGGTCTTGGCGGCGATCTCGCTGATCATGTCGGCCACCACGCCGATGCGTTCGACCTGCTCATTCAGCGCCACGATGGTAGTACGGGTCTCGCCTCCGGCCGCCACCGCACGCCTGACGGCCATCGAGGATTGATTGACCTGGCCATCGATCTCGCGGATCGATGCAGCCAATCTCTCGGCCGCGCCGGCGACAGTCTGCGCGATGCCCAGTGCCTGTTCGGCGGCGGCGGCGGCATCCTGGGCGGATGTCCCGGTGCGGTTGGCGGATGCATTCATGGCGTCCGCGGTTGCTGCCATGGCCGCAGTCCGCTCGCCGATCTGCTGCAGCGCGGAGCCGGTGGCGGCTTCGATGGTCGCTGCCATGTTGACCAGCGCCGTGCGCTTCTCGCGTTCCGCGTTGTGGCGTTCGGCCTCCTGCTCAGCGGCGAGCTGATTACCCCGAAGCATGTGTTCCTTGAACACCAGAACGGCGCGGGCCATGTCGCCCAGCTCGTCACGCTGCTCGCGCGCGGCGACCTCGGCTGTGAGGTTGCCGGCGGCGAATTCGCTCATGGTCCGGGTCAGTGCACGGACCGGGCGCCCGATCGCTGTCACCACGATCGGCAACAGGATCAGCATCACCACGCCGGAACCGCCGACAATCCAGTAGGAGCGAATCAGTGCGGCGTGGGAGCTGGCGCGGGCGGCCTGCACCGCTGCCGCCTCGGCTGCGCGGTGGGCTGCGGACAGGCCGGATATGTCGCTGCGCAATGCCTCGAATGTTACGTCGGTCCGACGGAACAGCCCCACGGCGATGGCCGGGTCTGCGACTAGGTCCAACGCCTCATCGAGCTGCTTGCCGTAGGTTGTCGATCTCCCGGCAATCGCCTTCAGACGTGGCAGATCGTCGTCGGCTTCGCCGCTTCCCGCAACCATGCCGGCGGTGTCGGCTCGAAGCGTGCTCCCCCGGCGGCCGATATCCTTGACCAGTGCATCGATTGTCGCCTCGGCAACGCCGGCCTGTTGCCAGACCATCGCCCGCATCGCCATCGCCTGGATGGTGTCCACCGCATCCAGCAGCCGCGCGCTGGTCGCCGCGGTCGGCAACGCCTTGTCGGCGACCTCAGCCAACCTGAGTTCGGTCTGCGCCGCGCCGAGCCAGATCGACACGGCGATTGCCAGGCCGGCAGCGACGCCGGCGGTTGGCGCGATCAGAACCTTGACCCATAACGGCAGGTCGCGGAAGGACCGGATGCCGGTCAACGCGTGTAGACGCCGGCAAGATAGATGTAGTCGCCGGCCCGCTCGACGTAGTTCTCCTTCGGCAGCACCTTGCCGGTGATCGGGTCCTTGAACGCGAAGGTGAACCAGCCTTTGCCAGGACCGGCGGCGATCTGCTGCACCTCCTTGCCGTATTCCTTGCCGTTCACGTCCACCGTATCGAAATACTGCTTGCCGACCAGCTTCGGATTCTGGCCGTGTGCGACGCGAATGCCGTCCTTGTTGATGACGATCAGGTACAGGTCGCGATCGACATATTTGCCATTGTGGTCCATGAACTCCGGCATTGCCTTGTCCACGCCGACTTCGGCGACACGGGCGATCGCCTGTTTCACCAATGCCACGGCCTCGTCCTTGGTGCCGTAGTCGCCGGCTGATGCCGGAACGGCGAGGGTGACGCAAAGCAGAGCGATGGCGGCGACGAGTTGCAGGAATTTCACCGGTGCACTCCTGTGATGGGCGGTCAAATGCCGGTCGGCACGCGCCTCGCGGCGCCGACAGGCGTAAGCCGCTGATGGGGACGAGCCACATTTCGGCAGATTTGAGTTAAGGGGCGGCTAACTCTGCCGAGCGCGAGCGCGGATGCGCGTCATGACCTGTACTGCGTTGACCCAGGTCATTGTGTGCCGCCCGGCGACCCCGGACCTTGCCGGCCGGCATGAAAAATCGTTCAGGACCATTTCAGGCCCGGGTAGCGGTCACCAGAGTAAGGCCACGGCTGCCGCCTTCAAACGGCGGCTGGCATGGGATAGGCTGACCACGTGGACGCGAGCTCCGTCGTTGCCCCGCCCCCGAGCGAGCGAAATCCGGGGCGCTCTCTGCACCGGTTCGCCAACCCGGGGCGCTTTTTGCGTCTCTCCGGCGCGGTGCTGCCATGGCTGGCGGCCGGCGGCGCGGGGTTCCTGGCGATCGGCCTGATCTGGGGCCTGTTCTTTGCCCCCGCCGACTGGCAGCAGGGCGACGCGGTGCGCATCATGTACGTGCACGTACCCGCCGCCTGGCTCGCCTCCGCCGGCTACCTGGGGCTCGCCGTGTGTTCGGTGTTCGCCCTGGTATGGCGGCACCCGCTGGCCGACCTGGCGGCGGTCGAGATCGGCCCGGTCGGCGCCGGCTTCACCGCCCTGTGCCTCGCCACAGGCAGCATCTGGGGCAAGCCGATGTGGGGTGCCTGGTGGGTGTGGGATGCGCGGCTGACCTCGGTACTGGTGCTGTTCTTCCTGTATCTCGGCCACATCGCCCTGGTGCGCGCGTTCGACGATCCGGTGCGCGGCTATCGCTCCGGCGCGATCCTGGCGCTGATCGGCGTAGTCAACCTGCCGATCATCAAATTCAGCGTGGACTGGTGGAATACGCTGCACCAGCCGGCCACGATCAGCTTCACTGGCGCGCCAACCATGTATATCGGCATGCTGTGGCCGCTGCTGTTCGCCGCGATCGGCTACACACTGGTGTTCGCCGCCATCGTCATCGCGCGTACCCGCGCCGCTGTCATGGAGCGCCGCACCCGCGCCTTGCTGATGGCACGCGCCGAGCGGGTGCCGGCATGACGCACCTGCCATACATCGTTGCGTCGTATGCCCTCGGTGTTCTGGTCCCGGCGAGTTACGCGGTGGCGGCCTTCATCCGCATGCGTTCCGCGCGGCGGCGGCTCGCAGTGATCGATCCCCGGGCCAAGGGCGTCGGGACGGGCCCCCGGGCACATCGCGCGAGCGCCGGCCCATGATGACCCGCAAGCGCCGACGCCTTTGGATTCTGGTCGCCTGCGGCATCGGTCTCGGCTCGGCCACGGCGCTGACGCAGTCGGCGTTCAGTGACAGCCTGGTGTTCTTCCTGTCGCCGTCCGAGCTCGCCAGCAAGGCGCCGGCGGCTGGG
>DATAPW010000270.1:0-1765 GCA_036265005.1 Acetobacteraceae bacterium
GTTGCGTGGCAACAGAACTCTGAGGGCAAGAAAATGTCGTGGAAATCTTCGATCATAGATTGCCTAATCAATGAAGAAGCCATTCCAACGATCAACTTCGATTTTAACGGCATTAAGATATGGCCGGGTGCTTACAAAGACGTTGCGAACGCTTTGAGCAGAGGTGATATTCTACTCACGATTACTGGAGCGCTTCCGGCCGGCGCAGGCGCCGCATATAATGCGGAAACAGATGAATTGAAAGTCCCGCCTGACTTTAATATTAATATACCCGACTCATTGAGCGACCGAAAAAACCCTTGGCAGGGTGACGCAAAGCGATTCTGCTGATTGGGATGATACGCAGTGGCTTTCTCTCCGAGTCGGAACGCCAGGAACTGCGCGCACTGGCCCGCGATGGGCTAAGTGAAGCGCGGGTCTCGCGGCGCGCCAATGCGATCGTGCTGCTGGACACCGGCTGGAGTTGCGCGGAAGTCGCCGCCGCCCTGCTGATCGACGACGACAGCGTGCGCTCCTGGCACAAGCTGTATGCCGAGCACGGCCTCACCGGGCTTGTAGTATTCCATCATTCAGGCAGCCAGAGCCGGCTCACGATCGACCAGGAAGCCGTCCTGTTCGAGTGGGTTCGTAGCACCCTGCCGCGCACGACGCGCACCATCGGCGCGTGGATCGCCACGACGTATGGCATCGAATACAGCCACGCCGGGCTGCTCGCGCTGCTGCATCGCCTCGGGCTCGACTATCGCAAGCCCGATCTGGTGGCGCGCAAATTGGACGCCGCCACGCAGAAGACGTTCATCGGGGACTATGACCAATTGATGCGCGGCCTCGGCGCCGACGAGGCGGTAGTGTTCGTTGATGCCGTTCACCCGAGCCACCAGGTGCGGGTCGTGGGATGCTGGGCACCCAAGGACGAGGCGATCGCGATCACCCCCAGCAGCGGCCGCGAACGCCTGAACATCCATGGCGCAATCGATCTGGAGACCGGCCGGACGCAGATGCTGGAGGTGCCTGTGGTCGACGCCAACAGCACCATCCTGCTGCTTGTGGCGATCCTCGCGGCCTATCCGTCGATGGCAATGATCCACGTCTTCCTCGACAACGCGCGCTATCATCATGCCAGGCTGGTGCGCGACTGGCTGGCGCGGCATGGCGGCCGCATCACACTGCACTTCATCCCGACCTACAGCCCCCACCTCAACCCGATCGAGCGGCTATGGGGCCTCATGCATCGCAACGTCACACACAATCGGTGCTACCCAACCTTCCGCGACTTCAGGCAACGGACGATGACCTATCTGACCCGCGACGTGCCAAGGAACTGGCGCACGCTGTGCGACCAGGTCACCGACAACTTCCGCGTCATCGACCCCGCAGATTTTCGGGTGATGAAGTAGGCGGGGTATATCATCGCTGTCGCCGTCAACAGCGACGGACGCCGTGAAGTGCTCGGCATGACCGTTGGCGCCAGCGAGGCCGAGACCTTCTGGACCGACTTCCTGCGCAGCCTGGCGAGGCGAGGTCTGCGTGGTGTGAAGCTGGTGATCTCCGATGGACACGAGGGGATCAAGGCCGCATCTGCTCGCGTACTGAACGCCTCCTGGCAGCGCTGCCGCGTGCACTTCATGCGCAATGCCATGGCGCACGCCGGCAAGACACAGCGGCGCATTGTCTCGGCATGGATCGGCACCGCATTCGCCCAGGACGATGCCGACGCCGCCAGCAAGCAGTGGCGGAATGTCGCCGACCAGTTACGCCCCCGGGT
>DATAPW010000271.1:0-11978 GCA_036265005.1 Acetobacteraceae bacterium
CCCCCCCCCCCCCCCCCCCCGCTCCTCGCAATGACGGCGGGCGCTTTTGGAGGAAACCATGAATTACGAGACCATCCTGCTCGATATGGAAGACGGCGTCGGCACCATCACGCTGAATCGCCCCGACAAACTGAACGCGATGAATCGCAAGCTTTCGGCCGAGTTGCACGACGCGGTGAAGGCGCTGAACGCCAATGACGATGTCGGCTGCATCGTGGTCACCGGCGCCGGTACCAAGGCATTCTCCGCCGGCGGCGATATCCACGAGCAGCGCGAAGACGATCTCAAATACAGCTTCGAGCAGCTCGAGGCGATGCGTGAGGGCCGCCGAGCCTACGACATCTCCGCCTCGGCCAAGCCGGTGGTCGGCATGATGAACGGCCTGGCCTACGGCGGCGCCGCGGTGCTGGCCTCGTCGCTCGACATGCGCGTGGGCTGCGAAGACACCAAGTTCCGCTTCCTCGCCGCCGCCTATGGCCGCATCAACAGCACCTGGTCGCTTGGTGCGCAGATCGGCTGGCCGATGGCCAAGGAGTTGCTGTTCACTGCGCGCATCGTCGAAGCCGAGGAGGCGTATCGCATCGGCCTGCTCAATCATCTGGTGCCGCGCGCGAAGCTGCGCGACAAGACGATGGAACTGGCGCGCATGATCGCCAACAACCACCGTGGCGCGGTGATCGGCGTGAAGGCGCTGCTGCTGCGGCAGAAGGGCGAAAGCCTCGAGCGGCAATACGAGATCGAGCACGACTACACCACGCACGTGATGCGCGGCGCGAAAGCCGAGGATGCGTTCCCCGACTTCATCGCGCGCAAGGGAAGGCCCCTGGGCTGATGGCAATCAAGTATGAAAAGCGCGATGGTGTCGCCTACATCACGCTGAACAACCCGGCCAAGGCGAACATCCTCGACAAGCCTACCTCGGACGAGATCTCGGCGGCGTGGATCGACATGTGGGAGGATCGCGACATCCGCTGCGCCATCCTGACCGGAGAAGGCGAGCGGCATTTCTGCGGCGGGCATAACCTGGCGCCGCGGGAGAACATCACCGAGGAAGAACGGGAGTACCTGCGCACGCAGCGCATCTTCTGGCCGCTGGCCGGCACGGTGCATGGCCAGAAGACCGGCGTCGATGGCCGCTTCGGCGACCATTATCCGCGCGTGTGGAAGCCGGTGATCGCCGCAGTGAACGGCTGGGCGGCCGGCGCCGGCCTGTATATACTGCTGTCATCCACGGACATCCGCATCGCCAGCGCGGAACATGCGCGGTTCAAGTTCTCGCTGATCTCGCAGGGCTGGCTGGGCCATGGTCCGGGCGCCAGCCTGCTGGTGAAGCAACTGCGCTACGCCGATGCGATGAAGATCCTGCTGACCGACGAACCGTTCGACGCGCAGGAAGCGTTGCGCATCGGCCTGGTCAACGAGGTGGTGCCGCACGCGCAGTTGCTCGAACGCGCCGAGAACCTGGCGCGGCACATCGTGACGCTGCCGCCGGTCGCGGTGCGCATGATGAAGGAGTTCGTGGTGCGCTTCGGCGACCTGCCGACGGACCAGGCCTGGCACGTACAGACGCTGATCAACAACATGCTGATCCAGGTGACCACGGATGGCGAGGAAGGCCGCCACGCCTTCAACGAAAAGCGCCCGCCGAATTTCTCCGGCGCGCTGCGGCGGCGCGGCGAGGCGTGGGAGGAGCCGTCCGAGGAGGATGCCAGGCGGCTGGACGAAGCCTATCGCAGCGGGGAGTTCTAACTGTCATTGACGCGTCGCTGCGCTCCTCGCAATGACGGCAGGGTTGGCGAGTCATTGCGGGTGCATACCGGTCGCGCCAGAGCAACCTAGTTCTCGTCAATCAGCCGCTTGAGCTCCAACGGCCGGCGCAACACGATCAAGCCGTCCTCGATGTCCACCACGCTGGTCTCCCGCCAGGCGCGCAATTGCTTGTTCACGCTCTCGCGAGACGATGCGACGAGGTTGCTGAGATCGCGCTGCGACAGCTTGAGGTCGATGCGTGTTCCGGTGGCTCCCGGCCTGCCATAATCATTCGCGAGCTTTAGCAGTACGCGTGCCAATCGGACCGGCAGGTCGAACAGTGCGATTTCCTCCAGCGCCATGCTGGTGCGCCGCAGCCGGCTGCACAGCATAGCGAACAGGCGCAGGATCAGGTCTTCATTCTTACACAGGAACGGCAGGAAGTGCCGCCGTTCGACCACCAGCAGCGTGGTATCCTCGATTGAGGTCGCATCGGCGCTGCGCGGCTCGCCGTCCAGCAGCGCGAGCTCGCCAAATATCTCGCCGGGGCTGATGACGTTCAGCGTCACCTCCTTGCCGTCGGCGGATACCGAGCTGATCCGCACGCGTCCGCGCAGCACGGCCATCAGCGAGGAGCCGTTGTCGCCGCGCTGGAAGATCGTCTGGCCGCGGCGAAACCGCCGGTCCGAGGCGAACTTCAGGATTTCGTCCAGTTCCGCTGGCTCCATCGCGGCAAACATCGGACTGGCCAGCAGGGCAGCACGTTTGGTGTCGCGCTCGAGCCTCGCCACAGGAGTCTCCCGGTACCATTGCCCCGCCATGCGGTTGGTCCCGCATGGGGTTTTCCCGGCCCAGTATGCGCGCCTGACGGTCGATGTGGTATCCCGGGCGTCCGACCCCGGGAAGGAGATGTCATGCCGGCACTGGAAGAGGCGGTGCGCTATGCCCTGTCGCACGAGACGCCGTGGCCGCGCGATCTGCGCGCGCACATCGATGCGGGCTTCTTTGAGCCACCGCCGCACAACGAAATTCTTGGCCCGATCCGTCCGCGTGGCGGCCCCAATGGATTGATCCTGCGTGGCGGCGAGGTGGTCGCGCGCTGGGGCGATACGCAGCAGATCGATTTCACCTTCTCGGTTGCCAAGAGCTATCTCAGCCTGCTGGCCGGCATCGCGGTGGCCGACGGGCTGATTGCCGATATCGACGAGCCGGTGGCGCGTACTGTGGACGATGGCGGTTTCGCCGGTCCGCACAATGCCGCGATCACGTGGCGGCATTTGCTGCAACAGACCTCCGAATGGGAGGGCTCGCTGTTCGGCAAGTCGGACATCATCGATCGCAACCGCAATCTCGCGGTCGAGGGGAAGGGTCGCAAAGGCGATGCGCGGCCGTTGCGAACACCCGGTACATTCTGGGAATACAACGACGTGCGGGTGAACCGCCTGGCGTTGGCACTGTTGCGGCGGTTTCGACGGCCACTGCCGGAGGTATTCACCGACCGCATCATGTATCCGATTGGTGCGTCGAACGACTGGAGCTGGCATGGCTACCGCACGTCGATGGTGGAGATCGACGGCCGCATGATCGAGTCGGTGTCGGGCGGCAGCCATTGGGGCGGCGGCATCGCCATTCACGCCGAGGACCAGGCGCGCATCGGCCTGCTGATGCTGCGGCGTGGCGTGTGGGAAGGGCGACGCTTGTTGCCCGAGAGCTGGATCGCAGAGTCGCTGGTGCCGTGCGCGCTCAACCCGAACTATGGACTGCTGTGGTGGTTGAACACCGGCCGGCGGCGTTATCCGAGCGGGACCGAGACAGGTTTCTCCGCGACAGGTGCCGGTGGCAACATCACCTGGGTGGATCCGGCGAACGACCTCGTGGCGGTGATGCGCTGGGTGGACCCCACGTCGGTCGATGGCTTTATCCGGCTGGTGGCGTCACCCGGGCACTGAGCGCGGTTCACGACCCGGTGCATTCAATCACGAAGCCCTGAATCGGCGGCCTGCATCCGGATCGCCACCTGAAAAAGCGCAATTTCGCCTTCATGCCTACGTCTTCGTGGGCGGTCGGCGTGGAGTGGCGTGATGTCGGTATCGGTATCCGAGGTGTTTTCCCGAGCAGCGCACTGGACGGCGCAGCAATGTGGCCGGGCCTATGTCTTCATCGCGGCAGCGCTGACCATCGTCGTGTGGGCGGCGACCGGCCCGCTGTTCAACTATTCCGACACCTGGCAGCTGATCATCAACACCGGAACGACCATTGTCACTTTCCTGATGGTGTTCCTCATCCAGAACACGCAGAACCGGGACACCGCCGCCATTCAGCTCAAGCTGGATGAACTGATCCGTGCCAACGAGAAGGCGCGCAACAAGATGCTCCGGCTCGAGGATTTGACCGAGGAGGAGCTGAAGACGCTGAAGGCGAATTTTGTCGAACTGGCAGGGCCGGCCCAGGGGGCAATCGAGTCCGTGCGCCAGGCGAAGGACGAACTCGAAGATACCGAAGATGCGCTGGAGCAGTTCAGCTCCAGGCTGTCGGATGCAGCACGCGGCTGACAACCGGCATGACGCAGCAAGCCCTGCCTGAGGATCGGCGGCCACGGCCGCGTGGCACCGTACGTGCCTATTGGGAGCTCGCCGGTGGCTATTGGCGCGGGGCGACGGCGGCGCAGGCCTGGGGCCTGACGATTCTGAGTTTCGTACTGGTGGTCGGCAACATCGTTGTCCAGTACGGCATCAACCGTTGGAACCGCGCGTTCTTCAACGCCCTGGAACGGCATGAGCCCTCGTTCGTCTACCAGGCCATCGGGTTGTTCGCCGTTCTGGCACTGGCCGCGGCGACTGTCGCGGTGCTGCAGCTGATCTATCGGATGCGCCTGCAGATCCGGTGGCGGCAATGGCTGGTGCAGCGGCTCGCCAGCCGTTGGCTCGACGAGCAGCGGTTTTATCGCCTGTCGATTGCCGCGCCCGATCTCGATGCGCCGGAGTTTCGCATCGCCGAGGATGCCCGCATTGCCACGGAACCGGTGATCGACTTCGGCTATGGCATCACCAATGCGGTCCTCACCGCTGCGGTGTTCTTCGGCGTGCTGTGGTCGGCAAGCGGCTCGGCCACATTCCTTGGCTGGCGCATACCCGGCTTCATGGTCTACGCCGCAATCATCTACTCGATCGTGATGTCCACCTCGATGGTGCTGTTCGGCCGCGCGCTGATCGACCGCATCGAGCAGCGCAACCGCAATGAAGCGCAGCTTCGCTTCGAAATGGGACGCGTGCGCGAGAACGCCGAAAGCATTGCGATGATCGGCGGCGCCGAGGACGAGATGAAGGGCATCGGCGTGACGATGCAGCAGGTGACGCAGGCCTGGACGCTCGTGGTCGGGCGCCAAGCGTGGCTCACCTGGCTGATGGGCGGCAACGGCGTCGTGGCGCCCGTGCTGCCGTTGCTGCTTGCTGCACCGAACTATCTGTCCGGTGAGATCACCCTCGGCGCGCTGACCCAGTCGGCGGCGGCGTTCGTGCAGGTGCAGGTGGCACTGAACTGGCTGGTCGACAATTATGCCCGCATCGCCGAGTGGCTTGCCTCGGTCGGTCGCGTGGTCGGATTGTGGGGTGCGCTCGCCGATCTCGACACCTCGGTGGGCACCTCGGAGAGCGAGCGCATCACCATCGAGGACAGCTCGGACGGCCGCATCCATCTCGATGCCTTGTCGGTCGCGCAGCACAACGGGCGCGTCATGATCGACGAAGCGGACACCGTGATCGCCGAAGGCGAAAAGGTGCTGCTGATGGGCGAATCCGGCACCGGCAAGAGCACGTTGATCCGTGCGATTGCCGGTTTGTGGCCATGGGGCTCGGGGCGCGTGCTGCTTCCGGCCGAGGCCAAGGTCGCCTTCTTGCCGCAGCGGCCCTACATGCCACTCGGCACGCTGCGCCAGGTGCTGTGCTACCCGGATGATGGCGAGACGTATTCCGACCAGGCGCTGCACCAGGCACTGGCGCGATGTGGCCTCAGGCGTTTGGCGTCGCAACTCGATGCCGAGGAGCAATGGGACAAGAAGCTGTCAGGCGGCGAGCAGCAGCGCATTGCGTTTGCACGCCTGCTGGTGCAGCGGCCCGACATCGTCATCATGGATGAGGCGACGTCGGCACTCGATACCGACAGCCAGGATTCGATGATGGAGCTATTCCGCAGCGAACTCGCCGGTGTCACGCTGATCAGCGTCGCGCATCGTTCCGAACTGGAGGACTATCACGACCGCAAGCTGATGCTGCACCGCAAGTCAACCGGGGTGGAGATGGCGGCAGTCGAGCAGACCGGACGCCGCGAGCGCCTGTCGCGCCTGCTGCGTCGTTCGCTGCGTCCGCGGCCATCGCCCGATCCGTCGAGCCCGGTGTCGCACTGATGGCTGATCTCAGTCGAATCCCAGGAATCCCGGCATCTCGCTGATCGGTCGCGCCGCTTTCAATCGCGCGATGTCGGGCAGCGGGCGCGCGGTGCGTGCGTCACCGGCCAGCAGCGCCTCCAGTTCGGCGGCAACCGCCAGGACGAATGCATCGCCGCCACGCGGTCCGACGATCTGCAGACCGAACGGCATGCCATGCCGATCGAGGCCCACCGGCAGCGACACCGCAGGATGTCCGGGCAGCGTCACGGCGTAGGCGAGCGCCAGCCAATGGAAATACGTGCGCGTCGGCTTGCCGTCGATTTCCGCCGGATACAGTTCGCGCCACGAGCGCGGACTGATGGTGATCGACGGCGTCAGGATCACGTCCCAGTCTCGAAAGAAAGTCTGCCAGTTGCGATACAGCGCGGTCTGCAGCGTCTGCGCACGCGCGACATCGACGGCAGTGTAGCGCAGGCCTTCCTCGACGTTGGCGCGCACGTTGGGGCCGACGTCCTGCGGGCGCGTGCGCACCTTCTCGGCATGGCTGGCGAGGAAGCCCAACGCGCGCAGCACCTCGAACGCGTCGTCGGCGCCACTGCAATCCGGCGTGGCGTGTTCAGCGCGGGCGAAGACATGACGGAACAGCGCGGTCTTCTCGGCGAACACCTCCGCGATGTGCCGTTCGGTCGGCGCGAAGCCAAAATCCGGTGTGACCGCAACGCGCAGGCGCGACAGGTCGATGCGCGCCGGTACTGCGAAATCGTCCGCGCGGCGGATGGCCTGGCCGTGGACGGTGGTTGCGAGCGGATCGCGTCCGTCGTCGCTCACCATCGCGGAGAGCAGCAGACACAGGTCGGGCACGGTGCGCGCCATCGGTCCGGCGACCGACAGGTTGTTCCAGCCGAGGCCGCGGCGTTCGTTGGCGACCAGGCCGGGGGTTGGTCGGAAGCCGACGATGCCGGAGAACGCGGCAGGATTGCGCAGTGAGCCGCCGGTGTCGGAACCGGAGCAGATCGGCGCCATGCCGGTGGCGAGCGCCACCGCCGACCCGCCTGAGGAACCGGCGGCCGACAGCGCCGGATCGAACGGATTGCCGGTGGCGCCATACACCGCGTTGCGTGTGTTCGCGCCGGCGCCGAATTCCGGCGTGTTGGTCTTGCCGACAACGATGGCGCCCGCTGCCCGTACTGCGGCGACCAGGCGTTCGTCGGCGGCGGGGATATGGTCGCGGAAGATCGGGCTGCCGTGCGTGGTGAGCAGGCCGCCGGTTTCCTGCAGGTCCTTGATGCCGATAGGCAGGCCGTGCAACGGCGGCAGCGTGTCGCCGCGAGCGACTGCGGCATCGGCTGCCTTCGCTGCCGTGCGGGCGCGATCGAAGTCGCGTGCCACCATGGCGTTGACCGCGTGGTCCACGGCTTCGATGCGCGCGATGCAGCTTGCCAGCAGTTCGGTCGGGGCCAGTTTCTTCTGGCCGATCAGGCGGCGCGCCTCGATGGCGGTCAGGTCACAGGGTTCGGTCATTGCGTGCTCCGTAGTGGCGGAATGCGCTGCGCTTTTCCGCCCTGCGAAATCCGACGGATGCCGACGGACGATCGCGGGCTCGGCAAATCTCGTAGGGCGGAAAAGCGCAGCGTAGTCCGCCGCCCGACTAGGCTCAGTACCGACTAGGCTTAGTACCGACTGGGCTCAGTACCGACTGGGCTCAGTACCGACTGGGCTCAGTAGCCCAGCGCCAGCCCGTCCTTGCGCGGCTCCGAGCCGCCGACCAGGCAGCCGCGGTCGCGGTCGATCCAGATCGCCTGGCCGCCGCCATGCGGGCGTTCCACCGTCTCCAACTCGTGTCCCAGCTTCGTCAGCGCTTTGCAGATCTCCGGCGTGATGCCGTGCTCCACCTGCACCTTGCCTTTCAGCGGGAACAGCCGCGGCAGGTCGATCGCCTCCTGGATGTCCAGCCCGTATTCCAGCATGTTGGTGAGGAACAGTGAGTGGCCCATCGGCTGGAAATGGCCGCCCATCACGCCATACGGCATCACCGCCTGGCCGTTCTTCATCACCATGCCCGGGATGATCGTGTGCATCGGCCGCTTGCGGGGTGCGATGCAGTTCGGATGGCCGCGCTCGACCCGGAAACCGAAGCCGCGGTTCTGCAGCATCACGCCGGACCGCTCCGCCAGGATCGCCGATCCGAAGCCCTCGAACAGCGAGTTGATGAAGCTGCAGGCGTTGCCGTCCTTGTCCACCACACAGAGATAGACGGTGTCCTTGTGCGGCGGCAGCAGCGCCTCGCCGGCCGCGGGCAGCTGCTGCATAGCCTTGCTGTCATTGATCAGGCCGCGCAGGGCGCCGAGGTATTCCGGGCTCAGCAGCTTCTTCACGGGCACATCGGCCTGCGCCGGGTCGGCAACGAAGGCATCGCGGTCGCGATATGCCAGCCGCGCCGCCTCGATGTGGCGGTGATAGCGCAGCGCTCCGAACGGTCCGTCGCCGGCGGAGGCCAGCTTGCCGAGCATGCCGAGGATCATCAGCGCGACGATCCCCTGGCCGTTCGGCGGGCACTGGAACACGTCGCAGCCGTGCCAGTTCAGCGAGATCGGCTCGACGAACTCGGCATTGGTCAGGCCGGCGGCGAAATCCGCCTCGGTGTGCAGGCCGCCGCGGGCCCGCAACGTGGCGACGATGTCGGCGGCGACCGGGCCCTCATAGAACGCCCTGGCGCCGTGGCGGGCGATGGCACGCAGCGTCTCGGCAAGCGCCGGCTGGACGAACAGGTCGCCGGCATTCGGCGCCTTGCCACCCGGCAGGAAATGCTCCGTGCCGTTCTTGCGCAGCTTCGGCTCCAGCCGCTTCCAGTCCCACGCCACTTTCTGGCCCACCGGCCAGCCCTCGGCCGCGAAGGTGATCGCCGGCTGCAGCAGTTCGTGCAGGTCCTTGCGGCCGTGCGCCTTCAGCAGCGTCTCCCAGGCGTTGACCGCGCCCGGCACGGTGACGGAGTGAGGCGAGGTGTTCTCCAGCGCATTGATCTGGTGCTGTTCGTACCAGTCGATGGTGGCGGCGGCCGGCGCCTTGCCGGAGCCGTTCATCGCGTAGACCTTGCCGGCGCCGGCGGGGGCGTAGAGGCAGAAGCAGTCGCCGCCGATGCCGGTGGATTGCGGCTCGATCACGCACAGCACGGCGACTGCGGCTACCGCAGCGTCCAGCGCGTTGCCGCCGTTGCGCAGTACGTCCAGCGCGGTCAGCGTGGCGGCCGGCATCGAAGTGGCGGCCATGCCATGGCTCGCATAGACCGGACTGCGGCCCGGCAGGTGGAAATCGCGCATACTGTGCTTCGCTCCGATGGTCAGTGCCTAGTGGTCAGTGATCGGCAACTCCGCCAGTATGGCGCAGCAACCGACCACTGGCCACTGGAGCGGCAACGATGTCTGAAACCATCAGCTATGCCGATTTCGAACGGGTGGATATCCGCGTCGGCACCATCGTGGACGCCCAGCCGTTCCCCGAGGCCCGCAAGCCCGCGTTCAAGCTGGTGATCGACTTCGGCGCCGAGATCGGCACCAGGCGGTCCTCGGCGCAACTCACCATGCACTACCGGTGTGATCAGCTCATCGGGCGACAGGTCTGCGCCGTGGTGAATTTCCCGCCACGCCAGATCGGCCCGTTCATGAGCGAGGTGCTGACCTTGGGGATGCCGGACGATGACGGGTCGGTGGTGCTGATCAAGCCGGACTTCAAGGTGCCGAACGGCGGCAGGCTGTTCTGATGGCGACACACTACTACACGGTCACCTGGGACCAGTTGCATCGCGATGCCCGCGCTTTGGCATGGCGGCTGATGGATCTCGGCCCGTTCAACGGGGTGGTGGCGATCACCCGTGGCGGGCTGATCCCGGCAGCGATCATTGCGCGCGAGCTGGATCTCCGGCTGGTGGAGACAGTGTCGATCGTGACCTACGCGGCGGCCAGTGGGGGCACGCTGATCGAGGAGGAGAGGCGAGGGCCGCCGGTCGTGATCAAGCCGCCCGCCGCGGCCGGCGACGGCACCGGGTTCCTGATCGTCGATGACCTGGTGGATACCGGGGCGACCGCACGGATGGTGCGGGCATTGCTGCCGCGCGCGCATTTCGCCGCGGTGTATGCCAAGCCGGCGGGGCGGGTCACGGTGGACAGCTTCGTCACCGAGGTGTCGCAGGACACCTGGATCCTGTTCCCGTGGGACACAGAACCTCAGTTCATCGCGCCGCTGGCGAAGCGGGGTGGGTAGGGCGGAAAAGCGCATTCCGCCGCTTGGTTCTATTCGAACACCGCCACCGCGCGGATCGGACTGGCGGTGCCGCCGCGGATCTTCAGCGGGAAGCCGATGAAGCGGAACCGCCCGCGGCCAACCAGCTTGTCCAAATTGGCGAGGCATTCCATGTGGGTGATGCCGCGCTCCGCACATGCCATGTGCGCCAGGTAGTTCGGCTCGCCTTCCGGTGCCGGGCTGATCGCCTCGACGCCGAACATTCCAATGCCGTGGTCGGCCAGCCAGTGCACCGATTCCAGTGCGAGGCCGGGAAAATCATGCAGGTAGCCGGGCTTGCCGAGCAGCCGGTCGTTGGTCGCCATGTAGAGCAGCACGGTGTCGCGCGGGCGGATCTCCTGGCCGGATTTGTCCAGCGCCGCCGCCATCTCTGGCACGGTGATCGCGTGCTTCAGAGGTACATGCGACAGGTCGAGGCAGATCGCCTCGGTGTAGAAGTTCTCCAGCGGCACTTCGTCAATTGATGCCGCGCCGGGGCGCGGATCGAAATGCACCGGCGCATCGACATGCGTGCCGGCGTGGTCGGAGAAGGCGATCGACAGCGCCTTGGAGGTGAACACCGTATTGCCGGCGTATTTCTTCTCCGAATGGTCGCCCCAGACGGTGACGATGACCGGCGGATGCGACGGATGCACCTGCGTCCGGTGGAACAGTTCGCGGCTGAGGTCGATGAGTTCCATGTCCTGCCCTTCGCGGTTCGTGTGCGGTGGTGCTAGCGTCTCGCGACACGCGGGAGGAAGCAACCATGGCCGGTTTGTCCGACGTTCTGGAAACCACGCAGCTCGAGAAGGTGGCGGGCGGCTTCGTGTTCACCGAGGGTCCGCTGTGGCATCCCGACGGTTTCTGGTACTTCGTCGATATCCGCCAGAACCTGCTGTATCGCATGGTGCCGGGGCAGAAGCCGGAAGTCGTTCGGAAAACCATCGGCGGCAACGGCACGACGTTCGATCTGCAGGGGCGGCTGGTCAACTGTGAGGGCGATGGCCGCATGGTCACGCGCCTGGCCGCCGATGGGTCGGTGACCACGCTGTGCGACAGCGTCGAGGGCAAGAAGCTGAACCGGCCGAACGACGTGATCTGCCATTCCAACGGTTCGCTGTATTTCACCGATCCGGGATATCGCGTACCGCTGAACGAGCGCGAGCTGGACGCGGCGGTGTACCGCATCGCGCCGGATGGCACAGTGAGCCTGGCGGTGATGGTGGAATACCCCAACGGCCTGGCGCTGTCGCCGGACGAGCGTACGCTGTACATCGCCAACACCCGGTGGACGCAGTACATCCACGCAGTGGAGCTGGATGCGTCGGGCAACATGGTGCGCCGGCGGGTGTTCGCCGACATGTCGGCGGACGGCACCAACGGCGTGCCGGATGGGATGAAGGTGGATCAGGCGGGACGTGTGTTCTGCACCGGCACCGACGGCGTGTGGGTGTTCGGTCCGGACGGGACCAAACTCGGCATGATCGCGATGCCGGAGGTCTGCGCCAACGTTGCGTTCGGCGGCCCGGACCTGCGCACGCTGCTGCTGACTGCCAGCACGTCCGTGTAT
>DATAPW010000272.1:0-4597 GCA_036265005.1 Acetobacteraceae bacterium
CACGACGCGACAAAACAAGCCGTGGCGGCGCGGCTGAAGCGGATCGAAGGCCAGGTGGGCGGTGTCCTCCGCATGGTGGAGGACGAGCGCTACTGCGTCGACATCCTCACTCAGATCAATGCGATCCGGGCAGCGCTGCACAAAGTGGAAGAGCAGATTCTGCACGACCACGTGTCCCACTGCGTCGCTGGTGCCTTTGCTTCCGGCGATCCGGTCGAGCAACGGCACAAGGTCGAGGAATTGGTGGAGACCATTGGCCGGATGACGCGCTGAAGGACAGGTTGCGGTATAACGTCCGCATGGCACCGGAACCGCGTGCGAACCCAATGCTGCTTGGCCATGAACAGGCGGAAGCGACGCTGATCGAGGCGTCGCGGTTGGGACGCATGCACCATGCGTGGCTGATTACCGGCTCAGATGGTGTCGGCAAGGCCACGCTGGCCTTCCGCTTTGCACGCCGACTGCTAGCCGGCATGCCGGCAAACGGCTCGCTGGCGCTGGAACCCACGGATCCGGTGTTTCGCCGCGTTGCCGCGGGATCGCATGCCGACCTGCTGACCATCGAGCGCGCTTACGATGAGAAGCGCAAACGGATGCGCACGCAGATTGCGGTGGAAGACGTGCGGCGAATCAGTGGCTTTATGAGCCTCACCCCCGCCGAGGGCGGTTGGCGGGTGGTCGTGGTGGACGGGGCGGAGGAACTCAATCAGGCCTCGGCCAATGCATTGCTGAAAATCCTCGAGGAGCCACCGCCGCGTGCTGTGCTTCTGCTGGTGTGCGGTGCCCCTGGCAGGCTGCTGCCTACCATTCGCAGCCGCTGCAGACGCCTGAGGCTCGATCCACTGGGCCAGGAACCAATGGACCGGTTGCTCGCGACTTATCTGCAGGACCTGTCGGCCGACGAGCGTGGACGGCTTGTGACGGTGGCGGAAGGCTCGCCGGGGCGCGCCCTGTTGCTGGCGGAGGAGGAAGGCCTTGCGATAGCCAGACTGGTGGACGAAGTGCTGGCCGCGCTTCCCAGGCTGGAGCCGGTCCGCGCCTATGCAGTGGCGGACTCGCTTGGGCGCGGCGAGAACGCATTCTCGAATTTCATGGATCTGCTGCGCGCAGGCATCGCGTCGGCGGTCCGCGACGAGGTGCGCGGACGGGCCGATCCTGAGCAGTCGCGGCTCGTTGCCTTGCGTCCCCTTGATGCCTGGGGCGACGTGTGGCACGCGCTGACGCGGCTGCAGGACGAAACCGAGCGCTTCGCCCTGGACAAACGCCAGGCAATCGTAGCGGGCCTCGGGATGCTCAGCGGAAATATGGCATGAACAAGCGGTTCTATATCACGACGCCGATCTATTACGTGAACGGCCCTCCGCATCTGGGCCACGCCTATACGTCGATCGCCACCGACGTCATGGCGCGGTTCAAGCGGCTGGATGGCTGCGACGTATTCTTCCTGACCGGGACCGACGAGCACGGCCAAAAGGTGGAACAGGCTGCGGCGGCGGCTGGTGTGGACCCACAATCATTTACCGACAGGATCTCCGCAGACTTTCGTGACATGTCGGTCAAGATGGGGGTTTCGTTCGACGACTGGATCCGTACCACCGAGCAGCGGCACAAGGTGTCATGCACCGAGTTGTGGAAGCGCATCGAGGCGAACGGTGACATCTATCTCGGCCACTACGAAGGCTGGTACGCGGTTCGCGATGAAGCATTCTATGATGAGGACGAACTCACCACGCGGCCGGACGGCAGCAAGGTGGCGCCCAGTGGCGCACCGGTGGAGTGGGTGAGGGAGCCTTCGTATTTCTTCCGCCTGTCAGCCTGGCAGGACAGGCTGCTGAAACTGTACGAAGAACAGCCGGATTTCATCCTGCCCTCCAGCCGCCGCAACGAGGTCATGAGCTTCGTGCGCGGCGGGCTGCGCGATCTTTCGGTCAGCCGGACCACTTTCAAGTGGGGCATCCCGGTACCCGGCGCACCTGACCACGTAATGTATGTCTGGCTGGACGCACTGAACAACTACGTCACGGCGTGTGGCTTTCCCAACGAGACGGCGCCTCGCTGGAAATACTGGCCGGCCGATGTGCACATGGTCGGCAAGGACATCATCCGGTTCCACGCGGTTTATTGGCCGGCATTCCTGATGTCGGCTGGCCTGCCGTTGCCGCGCCGGATCTCTTCGAACGGCTGGTGGGTCGTCGAGGGCGAGAAGATGAGCAAGTCACTTGGCAACGTCATCGAAGTGCGGCAATTGGCCGACACCTATGGCCTGGATCAGATCCGCTACTTCCTGCTGCGCGAGAAGCCGTTCGGCGCTGATGGCAGCATCAGCCACCAGGCGATTGTGACACGGACCAATGTCGATCTGGCGAATGACCTGGGGAACCTGGCGCAGCGCTCGCTGTCGCTGATCGCGCGGAACTGCGAGGGCAAGCTGCCGGGGAGGGGGCCTGTTACCGAGGATGACGCGGAACTGCTGGCGGCGGCTGATGCCCTGCCGGGACTGGTACGCAACCGGCTGGATCGCCAGGCATTCCATGAGGCGCTGGAAGATGTCTGGAAAGTTGTGCGGGCGGCCAATGGCTATATTGACCGCCAGGCGCCCTGGGCCTTGCGGCGCACGGATGTTGTGCGGATGGGTGCGGTATTGCGGGTGCTGGCAGATGTGCAGCGCGTGATCGCAACGGTGCTGCAGCCATTCATGCCCGGCAGCATGGGCCAGATGCTCGATCAGTTGGGCGTGCCTGCCGATGCGAGGATGCTGGCTGATCTGGCGATGCCGTTGATGGATGGCGTGGCGTTGCCGGCGCCGCACGGGGTGTTCCCGCGTTTTGTCGAACCCGCCGCTTGATTGCAACTGCGCTCCTCATGGCTGAATCTGGTGTAGTTTACTGATGCTGATAGATTCCCATTGTCATCTCGACTACTTCACGGACGCTGAACGGCCCGATGTGCTGGCGCGTGCGGCCGCCGCCGGCGTGGATGAAATGGTGACGATTGGCACTACGCTGGCGCAATCGGAGAGGCTGCCGGCCCTGGCCGAGGCGCAACCGAATCTGTGGTGCACGGTCGGCGTGCATCCGCACCATGCGGCTGAAGCGCCGATGCCGACACCCGAAGCGATCGCTGCGCTCACCGGCCATCAGCGCGTCATTGGTGTCGGTGAATCCGGGCTGGACTATTTCTATGATCGGTCGCCACGGGACGTGCAGCAGATCAATTTCCGGGTGCATATCCGTGCCGCGAGGTTGGCCGGATTGCCACTGGCCATCCACGCCCGCGACGCTGACGATGATATCGCAAAGATCCTGCAAGATGAACGTGATAACGGTGGAGAGTTCGCGTTCCTGCTGCACTGCTTCAGCTCGTCCCGGGCGCTTGCTGAGGCAGCTATTGGCATTGGCGGCTTTGTCAGTTTCTCCGGCATCCTAACCTTCCCGCGCTCCACCGAATTGCGGGAGATAGCGCGCGATCTTCCAGCGGATCGGCTGCTGGTGGAGACTGATGCGCCGTACCTGGCGCCTGTGCCGTTCCGCGGTAAGCGCAACGAGCCGGCGTTCGTCGCACACACAGCAAAGACCCTGGCCGAGGTCCGCGGCCTCGAATCAGAGGCGCTGGCCGACCTCACCACGGCAAATTTCCGCCGCCTGTTCCGCAAGACGGCCTGACAGCGAATGCGGATAGTCCTGCTCGGCACAGGTGGGTCCGCCGGCGTCCCGATGATCGGCGGCGCGGATGGCAGAGGCGATTGGGGCGCCTGCGATCCGGCCGAGCCGCGTAACCGCCGCAGCCGATCCAGTATTGTGGTAGAGAACGCGGAGGGAACACGCCTGCTGGTGGACACTTCACCGGAGCTGAGAACGCAGTTGCTGGACTGCCAGGTGCCCGGGGTGGACGCGATCCTCTATACGCATCCGCACGCAGACCACATCACCGGTCTGGACGACGTACGGCTGTTGAACCGCATTGCCGGCCGGCCGCTGGACGCATTTGCCACCCACGAGACACTTGAGGAGCTGGATCGACGGTTCGGCTACGCGTTTCGACCGTGGCAGCCACCTGGATTTTTCCGGCCAGTGCTCGTGCCACGCGAGGTTTTACCTGGCCAGATCGTGACCGTAGCTGGAATGCGGGTCGAACTGTTCGAGCAGAACCATGGCTTTTCGCGATCGCTTGGCCTGCGCATCGGCGGCTTTGGCTATTCGACGGACGTTGTTGAACTGGACGACGCAGCATTCGCTGCGTTGGAAGGCGTCGATACCTGGGTGGTCGGCTGCTTCCTGCGCCAAGGCCCGCACAAGACCCACGCTGATCTTGGCCAGGTGCTGACCTGGGCTCAGCGCGTCGGCGCGCGACGAACGGTCCTGACCCATATGGGGACGGACATGGATTGGTCCTGGCTAAAGGCGCATTTGCCGCAGGGCGTAGAGCCTGGGCACGACGGAATGCAACTTGACTTAACATAATATATCTTATGCGGCGCGCGGCTGTAGATCACTGATAGAGATGTCACTCCCGTCCCCGATAGAGATGTCACTGGGGCAAGCTGTTGTCGAGACGTTTGGGGTGACGTTCGATGACGGTGATCCAAATGAGCGAACGG
>DATAPW010000273.1:0-3313 GCA_036265005.1 Acetobacteraceae bacterium
CCACCGTCGGCGGCACTGAAATGACGGCGGCACAGGACGCACTCGCCGCCGAATGACATCCGGGAGGATGAAGCCATGACCATCAGCATCAGTCAGATCACACCGGTGTTCGCCGGCGAGGTGTCCGGCGTGGACATCACGCAGCCATTGTCACGCGAGGCGGTCGCGGCGATCGAGGCGGGGATGGATCGCCATGCCGTTCTGGTATTCCGCGATCAGCATTTGACCGACGATGCGCAGCGGGCGTTCACGCGCAATTTCGGCGCGCTGGAATCGTCGCCCGGCGGACATATCGCGACTGCGGCTGAGCGGCGGCTGCCGTTGGACATGCAGGATGCGTCGAACCTCGACAAGGATCAGAAGCCGCTGGCGCGCGACGATCGGCGACGGATGTTCAACCTCGGCAACCGGCTGTGGCATTCCGATAGTTCGTATCGCGCGGTTCCGGCGAAGTATTCCCTGCTATCGGGCCGTGTGGTGGTCGACCGGGGCGGCCACACGGAATTTGCCGACATGCGCGCCGCGTACGATGCGCTGGATGATGAGACGAAGGCCGAGATTGAAGGCCTGGTCTGCGAGCATTCGCTGATGTTCTCGCGCGGCGTGCTGGGATTCACCGAGATATCGACGGAAGAGCGGGCGATGTTCAAGCCGGTGCGACAGCGTCTGGTTCGCACGCATCCGGTAACCGGACGGAAGTCGTTGTTCCTGTCGGCACATGCCGGGGCGATTGTCGGCTGGCCGGTGCCGGAGGCGCGCGCCTTCCTCCGCGATCTGGTGGAGCACGCGACGCAGCGGCAGTTCGTCTATTCGCACAAGTGGCGGCAATGGGACCTGGTGGTTTGGGACAATCGCCAGACCATGCACAGGGTGACGCGGTTCGATGAGTCGCAGGTGCGGGATATGCGGCGGACCACGGTGTCCGGCGATGCGATGACGGTGGCGCAGGCGGCATGACAACTGCTGCTAGCGCCGGGCGAAGCGCCCCCATCCGTTCTCTTTTGAATAATTCGATCGTCACGCTGCTCGCCTGACCCGAGGGACCTATTGCGAATGTCATCTCGGACACCGAGCCGGCATTTGCATCCTCGCCGGATGGTTCAAAGGTGAAAATGCTCCCATCCCAGTGGCGCATCTGATATTCCGTTCTTGTCGGTCCGAGAGCAAGGACCAGCGAGTCGTTCCGTCGCAGTACGGCAATGTCGCCAAAATAGGCGTTGTGGTAGACCCCAACGTAGGCTTGCGGCTGCAGCGCCTGGGCGGGATGCGCTGGCGGCTCCTTGCCGACGAGTGATCCGGATGGCGCCATTATCGGCTCCATCAGCTTGCCGTAGGCGCCCAGCCAGTCGCGCGTTATCACGCCAAACTGCACCAGATCGGCGAATTGCATGCCCAGTGCCTCGACTGCGCCAACTGGTGCGGCATTGCTGAGCACGACGATGCCGACGCGGATCGACGGTATCAGCACATAGTTCGTGGCAGCGCCCAGGGCGAACGCCCCTGAATGGCTCAGCGCCACGCGGCCGGACGGTAGAATGCCAACGCCGAATCCGTAGCCGTAGAAGCCGGCCCGCGCGTCGGCTTCGGCTGAATGCGCCGAGACCATCTGTGCTGTCACTGCTGGTCGCAATGCATCGGCGGCGACGATGCGCTTACCGTCATAAACGCCGTCGTGCAGCACCATCACCATCCAGGGTGCCATGTCATGGGCGGAGGAACTGACACCGCCGGCAGCCGATTGCGCGTCGGGCTGACGCTGGTATTTGGCCTGCCAGCCGTCACCGACCCGGACGTGTCCCACCGCGTGGTTCGGCTGGTGCACGAAGTCGGCGAAGCGCGAACTGGTCGCATTCATACCGAGGGGTTTGTAGAGCACCTGCTCTGACAGGCTCGCCCAGTCGGTGTGAGAGGCTGCGGCGACCGCCTCCGCAGCCGCGGTGACGCCGAAGTTGGTATAGGCATAATCGGCGCGAAACTGGTGAAGCTGCACGAAGCGCAGGCGTTGCAGCACCTGCCTGCGATCGTATCCAAGGTCTTCCAAATCGTCGCCGGCGTGGTCGGGCAATCCGGACCGGTGGGCGTACATGTCGGCGATCGTGACATGATGCGTGACCCAGTCGTCGTGCAAGGCGAACCACGGAAGGTGGTGAATCAGCGGCGTGTCCCAGGCGACCACACCCGCTCCGACCTGATGCGCAACAACCGTTGCACCGACCGATTTCGAGAGTGAGGCAAGTTGAAACACCGTGTTGGCGTCCACTGTGTCTTCGCTGCCGACGCGACGCACGCCGAAACCGGTTGCGTACACGGTTTGGTCGTTCCGCACGACAGCGACGGCCAGGCCGGGGATGTGCGTCCGGCGCAGCAGGTCTGTTGCGAGATCATTCAGCCGACCAATTGCCGCGTCGATCTGTCCCGGTGGAATGACATTGGCGGTGGCCTGCGACGGCGACACCGCAGGATCCATCGGAACTGGCGGTACGTCGGCCTGCACGCAGGGCCCCGTTGTGGTGGTAAACCACAAGGCAAGCGCGAGGACGCGCAACTGAGCGGCTGCCAGTACGGCCATGCCTTGGTCCTTTTGAGTCAGGGGTGCTGCGCTGACAATCTGGCATCCGGCGCCTGGCGCTGGCAAATTGCGGCACCTCGTGCCTCGACACCGATGCTGCGGCACGTCACTTTTTGCCGGCTCAACTGAGCACGGAAGGAAACACCAAATGGCAGACAACCCACGCTGGACCAAACGTCCCGCCGGCTCCTCCTGGGGCGATTACGGCGCCGATGACGAACGCGGCCGGCTCAACCTGCTGACACCGGAAAAGGTGCTCCAAGGCATCGCCGAGGTGAAAGTCGGAAAAACGTTCTGCCTGTCGCTGCCGTTGGATTATCCCGGTGGCGCCATCCTCTCGCCGCGACGTCATCCGCCGGTGCTGAAGCCCACGATGCGTGACGACAAGCCCAACATGAACTACCCGCTGCGCTGCGACGATCCCACCGCCACCGACATCGTCTGCGACGACCAGGTGATCCTGACGCTGCAGTACTCGACGCAATGGGACTCACTCGCGCATGTCGGCCAGATGTTCGACGCCGATGGCGACGGCAAGCCGGAAGACGTGTTCTACAACGGCTACCGCGCCGGCCGGGACATCATCGGGCCAGCGTACTACGACGCACAGGGCAACATGACACCGTGCGACGAGCCGCAGGGCGCTCGGCATCTCGGCGTGCAGAACATGGCAGAAGCCTGCATGCAGGGCCGCGGCGTGATGATCGACCTGGAGGCGCATTTCGGCCGCACCGGCCACATCGT
>DATAPW010000274.1:0-2162 GCA_036265005.1 Acetobacteraceae bacterium
GGCAAGATGCCCGATTCGCGATGGGCAGGTGGCAAGATGGCAAGACCGAGGGAATTCGACGAAGACGCCGTATTGAATGCGGCCGTCCTGTGTTTCTGGAAGCAGGGGTATGAGGCCACCTCGGTCAGGGACCTGGTGGCACATACCGGCATCACCGCTGCCAGCCTCTACAACGCGTTCGGCGATAAGCGCGCACTCTATCAGAAGGCGCTGGATCACTACGTTGAGGAGAGCGTCGCCGACAGAATCCGGCGCTGTGAAGCACTGCCGCCGCCCCAGGCGATCGAGGAATTTTTTAACGAAATCGTGAAGCGGTCGCTCAACGATCGCGACCGGAAAGGCTGCATGCTTGTGAACGCCGCACTCGATGTGGCACCGCACGATCCGGCGCTTCGCAAGGTCGTTGCCGAAGTCCTCGTCGGCATCGAGGCATTTTTTCTGGCATGCATCAAGGCCGGCCAGGCCAACGGTAGCATTATGCAGTCGCTGCCGGCGGAAACCTTGTCGCAGCACCTCCTCGGCGTGCTGATGGGCATTCGCGTCCTTGCGCGTGTGCGCCCGGAGCGGGCTCTGCTTGAGGGCGTCGCCACGCCGGCACTGGCACTCCTTCGCGTTGAGCCTGGGTGAGTCGAGATCTGACGGGAATGTTCGTGTCCATGGAACGTTACGGACGTGATAACAGATGGAAACTCGCGGTCCCGCCACGAGGCAGCCGTTCTGGAATTGCGCGGGCGGGTTGATGCCATGCGAAGCGAGGGTGCGTCATCGGAGACGATCGCACGCGTTGTACATGTCGAGCGGAGACAGTTGACCGCCAGTTTCAAGGCGCTGACGCCGGAGCCTTGGCGTTCGCGGATCCACGATCGGACGCTGGCCGCTTATGACGATGCCGTTGGCCCGACCGTCCATGCAAATCTGACTCGGTCCATCAAACCGAGTCGCCACTTCCGACAAGGCGTACTGGTGGCTGGGAGCCAACCCCCACCTTTTGGACGGTCTCAACCAGCCCGCGATCTCAGGCGGCGCAGTCCGTCATGCCAAAATGAGAACTGCTGGTTGGCCGAGCATCAGATGGACGTTGTCAGGTTAATCAGCCAGTCGGGGGAGTTGCTGACCACCCAGCCCTCGATCAAATGGTCGGTGCCGGTGAAGATCAGCAGCCCGACCGCGACCACGAGCGCGCCGAGCGCCTGCTTGCCCCCATGGCCGGCTTTCATCATGCGGCCTCGCCAGCGGGAGATCACACTACGTGCCGCCAAACCGATGAGCAGCAGCACGGACGCGATGCCGCAACCGAACGCCGCCATGACCAGCGCGACCTGGCCCAAGTCATCGCCCTGCGCTGCCAGAACCGTGGCAGCACCCAAGGTCGGGCCGACGCAGGGGCTCCAGACGATTCCGAGAAGCACGCCAATTCCGGCCTGTCCGGCCAGGCCGTATTGCTCCAGCGCGGCCTGGCTCCGCCCGCCCCAGTTGACCAGTGGGCCGGCCGCCGCCGCGATGCGGTCCTGCAGCTTGGGCACCAGCAGGACCACGCCGATCGCTAGCAGTGCCAGCGCGCCGACCAGCCGGAACGTGTCGCTGTCCAGGCCGATCGAATCGCCGATCGTGGCGACGAAGAACCCCGTCGCGGTAAATGACAGCACCAGCCCCGCCGCGAGAGCAACCGGCCCAAACCGGTGGCGCTGCGCCGCGCCACCGAGCACGATCGGCACCAGCGGCAGCACGCAAGGCGACAGGATCGTCAACGCGCCGGCGGCATAGCCGATTGCCGGGTTCAGCGAGGCGCTCATGGCTTCACCGTGGTGGCCAGAAGAGCGTTGATCTGGTCTTTATCCGTGACAAAAGCCAGCCGTCCGACCTCATGCCCATGATCGTAACCGATCAGCGTCGCCTGTTTTGTGACGCCGAAGCTCTTCCAGACCGGGCGCTGGTGGTCGAAGCTGACATGCAGGATCAGCAGGTCATCGAACGCATGGTTGTCTTTGACAGTGTCGGAGATGGTGCCGCGCTGCGACCAGCAGACCGGGCACCACCAGGCGGCAACGTCGACCAGTACCGGCTTGCCTTGGGCAATGGCGGCATCGAAGGTGACCTGGTCGTAGTCGCGGATTTGCGCCGCGGCGGCGGGGAGAGCGAAGGACACCGTCAGCGCGGCCGCC
>DATAPW010000275.1:0-12420 GCA_036265005.1 Acetobacteraceae bacterium
ATCAGCACACGAAGCCGCGTCAGCTCCCGTTCGCTCATTTGGATCACCGTCATCGAACGTCACCCCAAACGTCTCGACAACAGCTTGCCCCAGTGACATCTCTATCGGGGACGGGAGTGACATCTCTATCAGTGATCTACAGCAATCTGCCCCAGCACCAGGATATTGTCAGGTACCTTGTCGACCACCCGGAGCGCCGATCCACCCAGGCCACGCAACAGTTCGATATGGCGGTCCGCCAGCTCACGCGCATCCGCCGGGTTCCAATCGGCCACCCGCATCGTGCCCTGGTTCCGCTGCATCATTTCGCGAAGCAGTTCGCCGATTTCACGCAGCTCGCCGGCGCCGAACACCTGTGAATGACTGGCAGCGATCTGTTCCACAAGCGTGGTGCCGGAACGCGGCATGCCGACCACGAAGACCGGCAGCTCGGATGGATTGCCCCAATTCGCGACGCGGCGGAGACAGTCCGGCGTAAACTCGCTGATCAACATCGCGACGTGCCGTTCGAATGCGGCAGCATCGAACACTTCGCCCGTCTCGGCGCGCATCCGCCGGAACATGGCGTTCGCCTCGGCAAACAACGGGAAAGCCTGCTCGAAGCGATCGGCATCGTCGAATATCTTGCCTAATGCAAACCCGGCGGCGATACGGTCGGCTGCAGGCGTATCCGGTCTGGTGAAAAGCGTCTCGAGCCGCCGAGCCTCCTCGCTGTCGGCAGACTGTCGTTCGTTGTAGGCAAGATTCCAATGGGCGGCGCTCAAATCCGGCTGGATTGCGATTGCACGGCGGAAGCACCGCTCCGCCTCGTCGAACAGCCCGGCCGCGCGCTCTGCGATACCGCAGGATACCCAAACCTCTGCCAGGTCTGGCGCCAATGCAACCGCACGGCGGAATAGCGGCAAGGCGCGCGGGACCTGATTCATGCGGAACAAGGTGGCGCCAAACGCAGCGCACATTGCCGCATCGTCAGGCCGAATTGCGATGGCGCTCTCATGCAGCGGCACTGCATCCTGGTAACGACGCAATTCGCGCAGCAGCGTTGCCAGGTCATTCAGTGTCTCGGCCCGGTCCGGCTTCAACGCAAGCGCCTGACGTAGCGGTTCCTCCGCCTCGGCATCCCGCCGCAATGAGCGAAGCGCGACCGCAAGGTTCAGATGCGCTTCGATCAACGCCGGATTGAGGCGCAGGGCCGTCCGGCAACTTTCCAGCGCTGCCTCGAAATGGTCGGTCAGGTTAAGCATCCGCGCCAGATTGGCATGAGCCACCGCCAGCCCCGGATCGTTGGCTATAGCCTGGCGATAATTCGCGATGGCCTGGCGTGGCTGACCCAATGCCGCGTAGGCATTGCCCAGGTTCAGATACGGTTCGGCAAAGCCTTCCGGCAGATCATCGATCGCCTGGCTGATCAGTTCGACCGCCCGCTGCGCCTGCCCGCGCGCGAGTGCGATCTGCCCCAGCAGGTGAAGCGGATCGCCCAGTCCCGGAACCTCCAGCAGCACCTTTTCGTACAGCGCCGCGGCCTCATCGAGCCGACCGGCCTGATGGTGATCGTGTGCATCTCGCAGGACAGGCAGAATCCCCTCGAGCTGCGGATCAAGCGGCTGGTCGGTCTCCTGATCCACCTGTGGTGGCTCCGTCCTGTGGCATGCGCTGTCGGCATGATACACGCGGGTTGCGCTGCCACTCCATCAGGATCGGCGATTGCGCCATCAGCGCAGCCAGCAACGCGACGTCATGCGGTGGGAATGCACCCATCCGCAGGAACGCGGTCAGTCGATAAGGTCATGACGCGTGTGGGCCCGGTTGCGACCATCGCATCCAAGCCTTCCGGGCCGGCGTCGCATCGCTGATCGCGAATCCGGCCGGCCACTCACCCCACCTGGTTTGCCCGCGCCAGCACCGCCTCGAACAGCACCTGTGCCCCTGCTTCTGCTTCCTCCGGCTGGATGCTTTCCGCCTCGTTGTGGCTCAGCCCGTCCTTGCATGGCGTGAAGATCATCGCCGTCGGCACGTGCCGCGCGACATACACCGCATCGTGGCCCGCGCCGGACACGATCTCCCGCGCCGAATAGCCAAGCTTCGCCGCACCCTGCCGCACCAGATCGACACACGCCGGATCGAACGGCTGGGCGGGAATCTTGAACAACTGGGTCAATTCGAGGTTCACGCCGCAATCGCGCGCGATGAAGCCGGCCTCGCGCGGGAACTGTGCATCCAGCCGGTCCACCTCGGCCGCGTCGGGATGGCGGAACTCGACGGAGAACCGCACCTCGCCGGGGATCACATTGCGGCTGTTCGGCGAGACCAGAAGCTGGCCCACCGTGCCTCGCCCGTCCTCGCCGCGCGCTCGCATCATGCGGTCCACCAGGTCGATGATGCGCGCGGCACACACCAGCGCGTCCTTGCGCGCCGAGGGCGGCGTGGTGCCGGCATGCGAATCCTGGCCCGTCGTCACCGCGTCGTACCACACCATCGACTGCGCACCGGTGACGATGCCGATCTGCTTCGCCTCGTTCTCCAGGATCGGGCCCTGCTCGATATGCAGCTCGAAATACGCATCCGCCGGAAACGCCGCCGCCTTCTCGTTGCCGCGATAGCCGATGCCGTCCAGCGCGGTACGCACCGTGACGCCATCCATATCCTCAAACGCGTAGGTCTGCTCGAGCGGAAACACCCCCGCCCACACACCCGATCCCATCAGCGAGTGGCCGAACCGGCTGCCCTCCTCGTCTGTCCAGTTGACCAGTTCCAGCGGCGCCTCGGTGACGATGCCCAGGTCGTTCAGCGTGTGCATCACTTCGAGCCCCGCCAGAACGCCCAGCGCGCCGTCGAATTTGCCGCCGCTGGGCTGGCTGTCGAGGTGGCTGCCGAACAGCACCGGCAGCCGCGCCGGATCGCGGCCGGCGCGGCGCGCGAACATGTTGCCGATCTCGTCCACCCGCACGGCCAGCCCGGCTGCCTCGCATTCGGCGCGGAACCGGTCGCGGCCACGCTTGTCCACATCCGTCAGCGTCAGCCGCCGCACACCGCCTTTGGCGGTCGCGCCAATCTCGGCAAAGCCCATCAGGCTGTCCCACAGCCGCTTGCCGTCGATGCGCTGATTGGTCTGAACCGCCATGAGGGACATCCTTGCGTGAAGCCGGCCCATCTTGCCCGCCGGGCGGCTAGCTGCAAGAGAGAGTGGTCGGGGATCAATGCCCCAGGTCGAGGCCGGGACAGGGGTCGGTATGAGAACGATGTGGGTTTTGCTGGCGAGCATAGCGCTCACCGGCTGCAAGCTGGTGGATCAGACGACGTTCGCGCCCTCGCCGGAGGCCAAGGAGGCTGCACCTGCGCCGCCGAAGGCGGATCCGCGCACGCCGCTGCTCACCATCGGCTATGCGACCCCCAATCCGAATTACCAGGACGTGCTGCGCTACGGCGTGCGCGAAGCGGAGGCCCGCGCACCCGGTGTGCAATACGACGTGATTGCCCTGCTGCCCGCCGGCGGCGACGCAGCCGTGGCGCAGCACAGCGCGGTCGACGTGATGAAGGCCATCCTGGCGCAAGGCGTGCCGGAAAGCCGGGTCCATCTGTTATTGCGCTCGACGCCGGCGGGCTCGGAACGTGAGGTGCGCGTCTATGTGCGCTGACCGGCGCCTGGGCGCTTGACCGGTGATCGACCGACGCTGCGGCTGAACCCCGGACAGGGACGCCGGCTGCGCGCCGGCTCGCCCTGGGTGTTCTCCAACGAGATCGCGATGCAGCCCGAGTACCGGCAGATGGCGCCGGGCGGGCTGGTCCGGCTCGAGGGCGACAATGGTGCCCCGTTCGGTACCTTCATGTTCAATCCGCGCAGCCTGATCGCGGCGCGGCTGCTGGATCGCGATCCGGCAGCGACGATCGACATCGACTGGCTGCGGGCGCGGCTACGCGACGCGATCGCGTTGCGCGACCGTGTGTGCGACACGGCCTTCCATCGCCTGGCACATGCCGAGGCCGATCGTCTGCCGGGGCTGGTAATCGACCGCTATGGCGATGTCGCCGTGCTGCAGGCGAACACCGCCGGGATGGATCGGCTCACTCCCCTGCTGGTGGAGGCGCTGACCGAATTGCTGCCGCTCCGCGCCGTGGTCGCGCGCAATGATTCCGGCGCACGACGACAGGAAGGATTGCCGGAGTCCGTGACGCTGCTGTTCGGTTCCGACGCCGCGGTCGAAGTGGTCGAGGGCGGTGTGCGCTTTCCGGTCGATCCGCTTGGCGGCCAGAAGACCGGCTGGTTCTTCGACCAGCGCCCGAACCGCGATCGCGTCGCGACGTTGGCGAACGGTGCCCGCGTGCTGGATGTGTTCAGCCATGTCGGCGCGTTCGGCTTGCGCTGTGCGGCGGCCGGCGCACGCGACGTGACGCTGGTGGACAGCAGCGCGCCGGCATTGGCGCACGCCGAAGGCGCGGCAGCAGTGAATGGCGTTGTGGACGTCGTGCACGTGCGGCGCGACGATGCGTTCGACGCGATGACGGCGCTCGCCGGCGAACGGTTCGACATCGTGGTGTGCGATCCGCCGGCCTTCGCACGCTCGCGGAAGGATGCCGAGGCTGGGCTGCGGGCGTACGGCCGGATGGCACGGCTGGCGGCACCATTGGTCGCACCGGGCGGCCTGCTGTTCGTCGCGTCGTGCAGCCATCATGCACCGCTGGAGGCATGGGCGGGACAGATCGCGCTCGGGCTGCATCGGGCACGGCGCGAAGGGCGCATCCTGTTCACTGGCGGCGCAGGGCCGGATCACCCGGTGCATCCGCATCTGCCGGAGAGTGCGTATCTCAAGGCGCAGTTGATCCAGTTGCTGTGAAGGCTCGCGTCACACATTCGGCCCACGGTCGGATTTGTCGGCATCGCCATCCAGGTCGGCCTCACCGCGGGGGCATGCGCAGTGCGCCATCCAGCCGGATCGTCTCGCCGTTGATGAACCGGTTGGACACGATGTGCTCGACCAGAGCGGCGTATTCCTCGGACCTGCCGAGGCGGGTCGGGAACGGCACGCCGGCCGCCAGGCTTTGCTGCACCTCCGGGGGCAGCCCCTCCACCATCGGCGTGTGGAACAACCCTGGGGCAATGGTCACCACGCGCACGCCGACCCGTGCCAGTTCGCGTGCCGCCGGCAAGGTCATCCCCACGACGCCGGCCTTCGAGGCGGCGTAGGCAGCCTGCCCTACCTGCCCCTCGTAGGCAGCGATCGATGCGGTGTTGACGATAACACCGCGCTCGCCGTCGTCCTGTGGCTCGAGCGTCCCCATGTCGGCCGCGGCAAGCCGCAGCAGGTTGAAGCTGCCGATCAGGTTGATGCGGATCACCCGTTCGAATGCCGCAAGCTGCATCGGGCCATCGCGCCCGACGATGCGTCCTGCCGTGCCCACGCCGGCGCAGTTCACCAGCAGCCGCGCCGCACCATGCGCGTCCCGGGCCTTCGCCACGGCGGCCTCGGCTGATGCCGCATCGGCCACGTCACACATGATGCCGATGCCGCCGATGCGCGCCGCGCTGGCTTCGGCCGCCGCCTGGTTGATGTCGAGCACCGCCACGCGGCAGCCGGCTCCTGCCAGGCGGCTCGCGGTTGCGGCACCTAGCCCCGAGCCGCCGCCGGTGACGATTGCAGACTGTCCGTCGAGACGCATTGCAGGATTCCTCGCAAGATGGCAGGTCATAGTCTGACGCAGAGCCGCATCGAAGCGCCAGACAGGGGGAGAGAAAGGTCGTGACCATCCGCAGGACCGTGCGTGCCGGATTGATCATGCTCTGCGTGTTGACACTGTGTGCCTTGGATGCACGCGCACAGGACAAGACGGTGCAATTGAAACTGTCGAGCTGGGTGCCGCCGGCGCATCCGCTGAACCCGGCGCTGCAGGCATGGGGCGCCGACATCGAGAAGGACTCGGGCAGCACCATCAAGTCCACGTTGTTTCCGTCGGAACAACTCGGCAAGGCGTTCGACCACTACGACATGGCGCGCGACGGCATCGCCGATTTCGCCTACGTGAATCCCGGCTACCAGCCCGGCCGCTTCCCGATCATCGCCGCCGGCGAGCTGCCGTTCCTGGTGGCGAACGCCAAGGGCGGATCGGCCGCGCTGGACGCCTGGTATCGCAAGTATGCGGCAGCCGAGATGAAGGATGTGCATTTCTGCTTCGCCTTCAGTCTGGATCCGGGCACGTTCCATTCACGCACCAAGAAGATCCTGGCGCCCGAGGATATCCGTGGCGTGAAGGTACGGCCGGCGGATGCCACGATGGGCGCGTTCGTCACGCTGCTCGGTGGCACGAACGTGCAGGCATCGGCGCCGGAATCGCGCGAGGTGATCGAACGCGGCGTGGCCGATGCGATCACGTTTCCCTGGCATTCGATGATCCTGTTCGGCATCGACAAGGTGACCAAGTTTCATATGGACATGCCGTTCTTCACCACGACCTTCGTGTGGGTGATGAACAAGGCGAGATATGACGGCATGTCGGCGGCGCAGAAGGCGGTGATCGACAACCACTGCACGACGGAATGGGCCGAGAAGATCGCCAGTCCGTGGGCCGACTGGGAACATGCCGGCCGCGAATTGCTGGCCGCGGAACCGGGGCAAGACGTCTACAAGCTGACGCCGGAGCAGGTCGCCGCGTGGCGCAAGGCGGCGGAGCCACTGAAGGCGAAGTGGGCGTCTCAGGTGAAGGATGCCGATGCGGTGTTCGCCGAGTTGCAGGCGGAACTGAAGAAGCACGGCGCGGCTGAATGACGACGCCCGCGGTCGCGATGCTGGACAGATGAGTGACCAACAACAAGTCCGCCGCAACCCGATGGACCGGTTCATCGACGGCATCGAATGGGTGGCCGCGGCGTTTGTCGGCATCGTCGCGGCCGATATCTTCATCTCCGTGCTGCTGCGCTACTTCTTCGCGGTGTCGATCCCCGATAGCTATGACTTCGGAAAACTTCTGCTGGGCATTCTGATCTTCTGGGGCATCGCCGCCACCAGCTATCGCGGCACACATATCACGGTTGATCTGGTCTGGGCGGCGATGGGACCGCGCGGCAAGCGGCTGATCGACATTTTTGCCACGCTGGTGCTGCTGCTCGTGGTGAGCGTGCAGACGGCAATGCTGTTCGACAAAGTACGGCTCACCCGCGCCGACAACGTGCTGACCTTCGACCTCCGCCTGCCGACCTGGCCGTTCGCACTGGTCGCCTGGCTGGGCGACGTGTCGGCGGTGCTGCTGATCGCGGTGCGGACATACCGGCTGATCTTCCATCCCGACGAAGTCGCTGACGCCGGCGTGGTCAGGACGGTGGAATGATGCTTCATCGTTGCACTCCCTGCCATCCTCGCGAAGGCGAGGATCCAGGCGAAGCAGCACCGTGCCTGTCTCCCCTGGATCCTCGCCTTCGCGGGGATGGCGAGTGTCGCGGAGATGGCGAGTGTCGCGGAGATGGTGATTATCGCGCGGATGTCGGTCCTGGCGTCGGCTGCATCCGATGGAGCTGAGCAGCGACGCGGTCGCGGTGACCGGCTTCATCGTGCTGTTCGCGCTGATGCTGCTGCGCGTTCCGGTCGGCATGGCGATGGGCCTCGTCGGCGTCAGCGGCTTCGGCTACCTGGTCGGCGGGACGCCGGCGCTGAAGATGGTCGGCCAGACCTCCATGCGCATCGTCACCGACTACACCTTCGGCGTGATCCCGATGTTCCTGCTGATGGGCGCCTTCGTCACGCGCTCCGGCATGAGTCGCGAGCTGTTCCAGGCAGCAAATAAATTCATCGGCCATCTGCGCGGGGGCCTTGGCCTGGCCACCATCGCAGCCTGCGCAGGCTTCGCCGCGATCAGCGGTTCATCCGTCGCCACCGCCGCGACATTCTCCACCGTCGCCTATCCCGAGATGCGGCTGTACCGCTATCCGCAATCCTTCGCCACCGGCGTGATTGCGGCGGGCGGTACTCTCGGTGCGATGTTCCCGCCTTCGATCGTGCTGGCGGTGTATGGCCTGATCACCCAGCAGGATATCGGCAAGCTGTTCATGGCCGGGGTGATCCCGGGACTGCTCGCGGTCTCGATGTACATGGCGACAATCGCGGTGATCGGCGCGGTGCGGCCGGGTTTCCTGCCGACATCGCCACCGAGTTCGTGGGCCGAGCGCTGGCAGGCCATGCGCGAAGTATGGGCGCCATTGCTGCTGTTCGTGTTTGTGATCGGTGGCCTGTACGGCGGCCTGTTCACCCCCACCGAGGCCGGCGGCATGGGTGCCGGCGGAGCGTTCCTCATCGGCATCGCGCGCCGCCGGCTGTCGCGCGACGATATGCTGGCGTCGCTGTTGCAGGCGACGCGCACGGCCGCCGCTGTCTTCACCATCCTGATCGGTGCGATCTTGTTCGGCTACTTCCTGACGGTGACCCAGACTCCTCAGAAGGTGACTGAGTTCGTCACCGGTCTCGGCTTCGGCCGCTACGGCGTGCTGGTGCTGATCATGCTGATGTATCTCGCGCTCGGCTGCCTGATGGATGCCATGGCGATGATCATCCTGACGGTGCCGATCATCTTTCCGGTGATCACCACGCTTGGCTTCGATCCGATCTGGTTCGGCGTCATCATCGTGATGACGGTGGAACTGGGGCTGATCCATCCGCCCGTCGGCATGAACGTCTTTGTCATCAAGACGGTGGTGAAAGACGTGAATTTCTCGACGATCTTCATCGGCGTGATCCCGTTCGTGATCACCGATATCATCCGCCTGGCGATCCTGATCGCTTTTCCCATCCTGGCAGTTTGGCTGCCAGGCCGGATGTAGGATCTTCCCGGCGCAGCAATGACGGAATCGCTGGCGGCGCGTGCCACCGGCATGGCCATTACGGTCGGCACCGCCGTGGTCCGCTGCGGCCGGTCGATCACGCTACCGGCATAAACCATCAACATGGCTGTGATCGTGTCGATGCAAGACCCATATGAGTGGATCAGGCTATGGCTCCCCATGACCTTATCATCGGTAAAGTACATGGCGGTCGCTATTGTCTTTTCCGAAAAAGGATTACAATCATGATTGTAAAGCCGTTATTGGTATTGGCAGGCGCAACATTTCTGGCCGGGTGCGTTTATTCCGGCCAACCTGGCGTATACTCGACCTATGGTTATCCATCGTCTGCGCCGAATTACTATGGCTACCAGCCGACTTATCAGCCGGCCTATCAGCCCGCCCAGGCAACCTACCAGACCCACCAATACGATCGCCCTGCGCCGTACCCGTATCCGCTCTACTCGCCTCAGTATCCGCCGACGGACTCCGGTGGCAGGGGCGGTTAATACCAAACCTCATCGATGATGACCCATACGTCTTGCGGACTGTCATGGCCGGGCGTGGCCCGGCCATGACAGTCGGATCGATGAGTCGCTATCAACGAGCGTCGGTATAAGACGCGGTCGGGCCGGCTCGCGGGCGACAGGGTGGCGCTCACGCCGCAGGCAATGGCATAGCCAACGAGGCTGTTCGCATGCGCAGGAGGCAGCCGAGCGTCGCTGCCACTGCGCAGGCCAATACGGCCGTTGCCGCGAGCAGCGCATCGCGCTCGCCGTGACCCGCCTGCACGGCAAAATAGATCGCGCCCACCAGCACCACGCCAGTGCCGTTGGCAACCTGCTGCGTGGTGGCAAGGATCCCTGAGCCGGAACCTGCATGTGCATGCCGCACATTCGCCAGCACCGCACTGAACAGCGGCGCCAGCACCATGCCCTGACCGTAGCCGAACACCGCCAGCGGCAGCATCAGCATCGTCATTGTCGGCCGCGCAACAAGGTCGATCAGCAGCGCGGTCGCGGCCAGTCCGGCTGCCTGCACGACACAGCCTTCGATCAGCGCCACCACGCCGCGGCGCGTCGCGCGGCCCGCCGCCAACCGCGACCCCGCCACGAAGGCAAAGGCCAGCGGCATCACCGTCAACGCGGAGTCGAAAGGTGACAGGCCGAGGCCGTTCTGCATGAACAGCGTCAACACGAAATAGAACGACAGGTTGGCCAGGAAGAAACAGAACGTTGCGCCCATACCTGCTGTGAATGTGCCATCGTCCAGCAATGTGAGGTCGATCAGCGGTGCGCCGCCGCGACGCTGCATCGCCTGCTGCGTCCGCAGGAAGCCGGCCAGCACCGCTGCGCCGGCCGCCACCACCAGCCAGAGCCACCACGGCCAGCCAAGTTCGTGGCCGAACATCAGCGGCACCAGCAGACCAAGAAGTCCAGCGAACAGCATGGTGGCGCCGGTCAGGTCGAGCCGGGTTGCGGTGTTGCCGCGCATCGCCGGCATCAGCCATGCGGCGGCGAGCACGATCGCCAGGCCGACCGGCACGTTGACGCAGAAGATGCTGCGCCAGCCAAGCCCGGCGAGGTTCAGCGTCACCAGCCAGCCGCCGAGCATGAAGCCGATCGCAGCGCCCAGGCCGATCGCTACGCCGAACAGCGCGAAGGCGCGGGTGCGTGCGCCGTCGGGGAACAGCGTGTGGATGCTGGCGAGCACCTGCGGCACCATCAGTGCCGCCGCGGCGCCTTGCACAGCGCGCGCCATGATCAGCATCGGCGCCCCCCATGCCAGCCCGCACCACAGCGATGCCAGGGTGAAGCAGATGACGCCGGCAAGGAAGATCCGCTTGCGCCCGAAGATGTCGCCGAGCCGGCCGCCGGTGATCATCAGCGCGGCATAGGCGATCTGGTACACGGCGACGATTGCCTGGATCTCCGCGCCGCTGGCGTGCAGGTCGGTGCGGATCGAAGGGAGGGCGACGTTGACGATGAACGCGTCAACCACGGCGAGGAACTGCGCCGAGGCGACGGTCGCCAGCGCCCACCAGCGCCGGGCGGATTGGGTGGTCGATGATGTGTCCATGTCGGGAACCCCAGTAGCTGTGGTTCCCATACTGTCGGGATGCGCGGCGCCGATCGATTACGTTGCGGGTAATGTCGTGCGCTATTGTCGGAGGGTCAGGTCTTCTTCGCCAGCATGTCGCGCAGGCCGCGCAGCGCCAGGTAATAGCCGGCGATGCCGAATCCGGTGACCATGCCCTGACTCACGGTTGCGGTGTCGGACACCGGGCCGCGCCGCACCGGGTTCGAGATGTGCAATTCGACAGTGGGGAACTTTACCTGGGAGATCGCCGCCACCAGCGCCGGATAGCCGCGTGAGAATCCCGCCGGGTTGAACAGCGCCGCATCGAACCCGCGATCGTTGGCTTCGTACAGCTTGTTGACGACTTCGCCCTCGATGTTCGAGTGGAAGATCTCGATGTCCACACCGAGTTCGGATGCGTAGGCAGCGATCTGCACGTCGTACTCCGGCAGTGTCATCTTGCCGAATATCTCGGTCTGCACCTTGCCGCGCATGTTCATGCCGGCGCCGTGTATGACCAGTATCTTCGCCATGGTGATGTTTCCTTGTCGTGTCAGGCCACGCGGAATTCCGCCAGCCCCGCATAATTCGGATCGGCGCCGATGCCCGGCACATTCGGCGGGCTCACCGTACCATCGTCGTTCAGCGTCAGCGTATGGCGATACACGCGGCGCCACATCGGATCGACCGTATCGCGATAGAATTCCAGGATCAGTCCGTTGGATATCGCCGACACCAGGTGCACATGGATGTCCTGCGAGCCGTGCGGCGCGATGTCGAGATCGTTGGCCTGCGCCAGCGCCGCCACCTTCATGAATTCGGTGACGCCACCGAGCACCTTCGCATCAGCGTTCAGGATGGCCGCGCAGTCATTGCGGATCAGGTCGCGGAAACCATAGCGGGTGTATTCGTTCTCGCCGGTCGCGATCGGAATGCTGGTGGCCTGCGCCAGCTTGCGATGGCCGTCATAATCATCTGGCGCGACTGGTTCCTCGAACCAGAATATGTCGTATTGCTCGATGCGTTTGGCGATCTGGATCGCCTCGTAATAGCGATACGCGCAATTGGCATCGACCATCAGCTTCACATCCGGCCCGACCGCCTCGCGCGCCACCCGCACACGCGCCACGTCCTCGGCAATCGGCACCGCGCCGATCTTCATCTTCACTGCCTTGGCGCCCATGCGCACATTGTCTTCCATTTCGCGCGCCAGTTCGCGGTGCCCCTTGCCTTCCTCGTAATACCCGCCGGCAATGTAAGTCGGTACCCGGTCGCGGAAGCCGCCGAGCAGCTTGTACAGCGGCAGGTTGGCAAACTTCGCGCGGATGTCCCACAGCCCGATATCGATCGCGGAAATCGCGCGCGTGGTCAGGCCGCGGCGGCCGATCAGCTTCGGCTCCCACATCTTCTGCCACAGCCGCTCGACGTCGATCGGGTCCTCGCCGACCAGCATCGGCGTCAGTCGCGCGACGGTGGCGCGCTCGATTTCGCCGCCGCCGCCGAGGCCGATGCCGGTGATGCCTTCGCTGGTCTCGATCTCC
>DATAPW010000276.1:0-5220 GCA_036265005.1 Acetobacteraceae bacterium
TCACCCGTCCGCCACTGACAGAGTTACCCCTGCCCGTGCGACTTGCATGTGTTAAGCATGCCGCCAGCGTTCGCTCTGAGCCAGGATCAAACTCTCAGGTTCATCTCAGTCCCAACCCCGCCGCCCGAGGGCAACGCAACCGGGACATCAACGAACAGACCCGAACTCGTGGATCTGTTCCGCTCCACCAGGGACCGGAACAGCTTCAAAGCGTACTGTAACGCATAAAAAGAATACGCGTCCGTACGCCCTAAAGCCTGACCAACGAAATCCGAGTTCTACTCAAACCCAGACCGCCAGTCCGGCCACTCGATCAGCCCCGCGCTTGCGCGCGAAGCCCGAGGGCGCCGCCAACGTATCCCTTCCTAGCCTATGCAACTGTCAAAGATCGGAGCGAAATCGACCGCGGTCCCGCAAGAACGGGCCCAACGACTGACTTGCTCTGATGTGCGCCCAAACCGGCGCAGAACAAGAAACCTAGCTCAGCCACACCGGGAAGGCAAGAGGCAAATCAGCCAGCCCCGTGCGGCGGAGGCGGCATGTAGGCCGGTCCGCGGCCCCGGTCAAGCGGGTTTCTGCAGTTTAATGAGCGATCCCTTCCCACTGTCGGAACCACGCCACAAATCGCGGAATGCCCTCTGCCAGTGACGTTCTCGGAGCGAAACCGGTCAGCGCCGCGATGGCATCGACGGAGGCGAATGTCTCCTCCACGTCGGCCGCCGGCCGCGCCACGTCCCGCAGGATTGCCCGCCGCCCCAGCGCCCGTTCGAGCCGGTCGATCAGGCTGCTTACGGTCTCGCTGTGATGGTTGCCGATGTTCAGCACCCTGGCGGGCGGCAGGTCGTCCGGCGGGCGCTCCAGGCAGCCGATGACCCCCGCCACGATGTCGTCGATGTAGGTGAAGTCCCGCTTGAGCCTGCCTCCGTCGTAGACCGTGATCGGCTCACCCGCGACGATCGCCTTGGCGAAGCTGTAATACGCCATGTCCGGCCGGCCCCAGGGGCCGTAAACGGTGAAGAATCGCAGCCCGGTCTGCGGCAGGCCGTGCAGATGTGCGTAGGCATGGCTCAGCAGCTCGCCGGCCCGCTTGGTCGCCGCATAGACCGACAATGGCGAATCGACCCGATCCGTCTCGCTGAACGGTAGCGCCTGGTTGGCGCCGTAGACCGAGGACGAACTCGCGTAGACCAGGTGCCGCAGCCCGGGCAGCAGCCGTGCCGCCTCCAGCATCACCAGGTGCCCCATGACGTTCGACTGGACGTAGGCGTAGGGATCGATCAGCGAGTGCCGCACGCCAGCCTGCGCCGCCAGGTGAACAATGACCCCGATGTCCTTGTTCCGGCTCACAAGATCATGGATCACACCACGATCGGCGACATCCGCGGCATGGCTCTCGAAATTCGCACTGGCCTTCAGCCGGTCAAGTCGCGCCTGCTTCAGCCGGACATCGTAGTAGGGGTTCAGGTCGTCAACGCCGATCACCCGTTCGCCGCGGACCAGCAAAGCCTCAGAAACATGGTAACCGATGAAGCCCGCCGCGCCGGTCAGCAGGATCGTCACAGCGGGCGGGCCACCAAACGGTCCTCGAGCAGTTCCAGCACCGCGTGGCCGAGTGCGATGTGGCATTCCTGGATGCGCGCAGTCTCCTTGTCCGGCACCAGCAGCGCGTGATCACAGTGGACCATGGCCGGGGCGCCGTCGCCGCCGAGCAGCCCGACCGTGACGATGCCCATCTCGCGTGCGGCGCGCAGCGCCAGAACCACGTTGGCGGACCGGCCGGATGTGGTGATGCCGAACAGCACATCGCCGCGCCGGCCCAGTCCGCGCAGCGGCCGTTCAAAAACCCGATCATAGCCATAATCGTTGCCGCCGGCGGTCAGTGCCGCCGGATCCAGGGTCAGCGCGAGCGCCGGCCATGAAGCCCGCTCCACCGACCCGCGCAGCCGGATCAGCAGTTCCGTCGCCAGGTGCTGGCTATCCGCTGCGGAGCCGCCATTGCCGCAGAACATCAGCTTGCCGCCATCTCGCAGGCTGGTCTCGCACGCAGTCACCACTCCAACGACAGCATCCGCCAGCTCCACGGCGATCCGCCGCTTCAACTCGGCGGAACGCTGCATCATCACGGCAAAGCGGGCGGCTTCGTTCATGGCAATCCGTCACGATTGATCAGCAAGCCGCTTCTACAACGCCTGCCGATCACTGGCCACCGAGATGAGCTGCCATGCCAGCCGGCGGCGTCACCCCGCCGCCGGCTGGGACGGCAATGACGATCCGACGGCCGCGCGTTATATTTTGCGGAACTTATGCAGCGACCGCAGATTGTCCGGCCTTGGTTGGTCCTTGAATGTCTGCGGCCAGTTCGTCCAGGACACCTCGCCGACATAAAGATCGCCGCGCGAATCAACCGTCAGGCCATGCGGCGCCATGAACTCGGTCGGTCCAATCCCCGGTCCCAACCCACCCAAACGCGCAATACGCTTGCCGGTATTGTCAACGATCGTCACCCGAGGCCCAAGGTTCGGCAAATTGCGATTGACCGACTGCACAGCGCCCAACTCGCCGATGTAGCAGATCGGGCACTTGCCGGGCGGCATGAACAACCCGCAAGGCCGGTGCAGATTGTTCCACTGCGTCTCATACCGCCCGTTGCCATCGAATACCTGCACGCGATGGTTCTCGCGATCGGCCACATACACCCAGCCATCCGCATCGCACGTGATGTTATGCGCGATGTTGAACTCGCCGGGGTCGGTGCCTGGCGCACCCCACGACAGCAATAGCTTGCCGTTCGGCGTGTATTTGTGGACACGCGAATTGCCATAACCGTCCGACACATAGAGGTCGCCCTGCGGTGACATCGCGGTGTGCGTGCAACGATGGAACGGCTCGCCGCTCATATAGGGTGACGGCTTGCCGGGAATGCCAAGCGTCAGCAGCACCTTTCCCTCCAATGTGCACTGACGCACCGTGTGGTCGCCATCGTCGGTCAGCCAGATTGTATCGTCCGGCGCCATGAACACGCCATGCGCGCGCGGAAATACCCCCTCGCCCCATGAGCGCAGAAAATTGCCGTCGCGGTCGAACACGATCATCGGGTGCTCACCCCGATTGAACACGTAGACGTTGTCGTTCTTGTCCACGCCGACCGAGCCTATTTCCTTGAACGACCAGCCGGGCGGCAGTTTCGCCCAGTCCACCACTGGTTCGTAAGTGTAGTCGCCACTGCCGACCGTTGCCATCTGCGTTTCCTCTCTTATTGCCGACCGCCGGCCTCAGCTTGTCATGAAGCGATCAGACCCGCCAATGGCCCGCCCTACTCCGCAGCACGGCGTTCTTCGTCACCGCGGAACCGGGTGCGCATCGCATCCCATTCCCTGGCGTCCACCCGGTCGAAGGCCTCGCGCACCGTCATGTCGCTGCGCGGCACCGGATGGATCTGGCGAACCTTCAATTCCGCAAGCGCCTCGTCGCACGCACCGATCACCGCCTTCAGCAACAGACCCGGCACGATCGCCAGCCGATAGCCCAGTTCCTGGGCGCGCAGCAGATCGATTTCCGGTGTCTTGCCGCCGCGCACCACGTTCAACAGGCAAGGCCCGGCAACCAGCCTGGGCACCGCGGCAACCTCATCCATCGTCTGCGGCGCTTCGACAAACGCCATGTCGGCACCAACGGCGAGCGCCGCATTCGCCCGCGCCACGGCCTCTTCCAGCCCCGCCACCGCCCGCGCATCGGTCCGCGCGATGATCGTGAAATCGCCCTGCCTCGCCGCGACGGCCGCCCTGATCTTCGCCACGTAATCGTCCCTGGACACAATCTCCTTATCGTCGAGATGGCCGCATTTTTTCGGCGACACCTGGTCCTCGATGTGGATCCCGGCGACACCGCGCTGCTGGTATTCCTGCACCGTGCGGAACACATTCAGCTCGTTGCCATAGCCGGTATCCGCATCAGCGATCACCGGCACGTTCACCGCGCGCACGATGCGGCCTGCGTTCTCCACCATCTCGCTCATCGTCAGGAGACCGAAATCCGGATAGCCGTGCGACACGGATGTGCCGGCGCCGGTCATGTAGACCGCGGAAAAACCCGCCTGCGCCACAAGCTTGGCGGTGAGCCCATCATACGCACCAGGCGCGACGACCATTGTCTCACCCTTGAGCAACGTTCGCAGTCGACTGCCACCGGTCATTGCTTCCCTCCCTATTACGACACCGCGCGATGGTAGAGGGCTATTGCCACACAGGTCCAGCCGAGCGACCGGCGACCTTCGTCCTCGACTGCCTCAGAAATTCACCACATTGGCGAGGACGAAACCGTGGGCTTTGATGGTGTTGTTGGCACCGGATCCATTGGCACCGGAGATGAAGTTGAAGGCGCCCTGGTAGAGCTCGTCATATTGGTACTCGGCATACACCAGATATCCGGGGGCAACGGCATAGCTTGCGCCAATATCGATCGCCCGACCGCGTCGTTGGCTGATACCCGTGAGGTTCACGCTGCCCTGGTAGTCGCCACGCTCCGCGGACACACCAACCGTGAACGGGCCGATCGCGTATTTCGCGCCGAGCAGAAAGGCAACCTCGGGTGCACCGTGTTGTGGCGTAAGCGCCAACAGACCGTTGAGTCGGCCGCCGATGACGTTGCCGCCAATCGTAACGCCAGCATAGGTCAGCGCGAGGCCGGCATTGCCAAAATTCAAGCCGTCATACTTGCCGTTGAACGTTGTGCCGGCGACCGTGTTGCCGAGCACAGCGGCTGTCGTGGCGCCGGTGTAGTTTGCATGGCCGCTGAACTCATACACCCCGTATACCAGGACACCGACACCACCGAGCACGCCCTGATAGCGTATCCCGATCGCAGTCTGGTTCAGGATGCGTGCGCCATCCAGGCTGCCAGGACCTGATGATAGCGTGGGACACCCCGAGTTTGCCACCGTGCAGCCGAGGCCGGTTCCGGTTCCGGCTCCGGTAATGGATCCATTCAATGGATTGTTGCTGCCGCCGAGGCCGAACCCATTCGCCCAGTTCGGGGCATATTGGATGCCAAGGTCAAATCCGGCAAACTGCGGCGAGAGATAGACCAGCTTGGCGTTGGCGTATTCGGCGCCATCGCCGGACTGGAAGAACCACGGCACGGCAGCATTCGTCGGCATCAGGCTGGCGAGGTCGCTGCCGTTAGCGAGATTGGTGGTCGGCAGGAACTGGAAAGTCGTCACGC
>DATAPW010000277.1:0-12848 GCA_036265005.1 Acetobacteraceae bacterium
CGGCAGGATGACCAGCCTGCAGTTCATCGATCCGACCAGCTCGAAGATGTTCATGCCGAACGGCCGGGTGGAGGGTGGCCACTTCGTCATCGGTGATGCACAGCAGCCGGGGCCGCTGCTGATCGCCGAAGGCTATGCCACTGCCGCCACGTTGCACGAGCTGACCGACATGCCGGCGATTGTCGCATTCAATGCCGGCAACCTGATGCCGGTCGCGCAAACCTGGCGGCAGCTCCATCCGGACCGGCCCATCTACATCGCCGCCGATAACGATCACCAGCGCGAGGCGGAGGGAAAGCCGAACGTCGGCCGCGAGAAGGCGGAGGAGGCCGCCGCGGCGATCGGAGGCTTTGCACTGCTGCCCTACTTCGCGGAGCAGGACGCAGGATCGGACTGGAATGACCTGGCGCGAGGGCAGGGCAGGGAAGCGATGCGGCAGCAGCTCATGGGCGCTATCGCGATCGCCGAGCGTGAGCGGGCCGTCCAGGGTTACGCCGCGGCGCGGGACATGGAGCACGACCGCAGTCAATTCCGTGCGCCAACTCGGGTGTTCGGCCAGGAGCGCGCATCAGAGGTCGAGCTGGAGCGATAGCCCGGCCGTCGGGCTGGAGATGGACCATGCGAACAAGCGGACGGGCACTGGCTGAACTGCTCGGCGTGCTGGCGGCCGGCTTCCTCGGCTTCGCCGTGATGCCCGCCTACGTTGCCGGCTTTCTGCCGCTGCTGGCTTGCGGCTTCGCCTGCGCCGGGTTCCTGCTGGTGGCGCTGTTCAGCATGGTCATGTGGTTGTTCAACCACGACGCCCACACCTTCCGAACGATGCTGGGTTACTTCGGCTATGCGGGGGAGCCTTCGCCGTGATTGCTGCACTCTCCTACTACCACGGCAAGTTCGCAGATGGTGTAAAGGCCGAGCGAGAGCAACGAACTGCGCTGCGCCAGATTGGCCAGCTCTGTTTGATGAAGGGCGCAACCTGCGAGCATTCGCCAGCGAAGCGTTCCGCCCGATGACGGCTCCCGCCCCTTCTCGTACAGTCCAGCCAAATGACCGAACGGCAGGTGCTGGCCGAAAGGAGACAGTCCCTGGCGGACCGTCTGCGCAACGGCTGCCTTCAGCGGGGGTCAGTGCAGAACTGGCCGGTGCGCCGGTAACCCTTGCATCATCTGCCGCCGCGCGCGGGTGCAAGACAGTACCGCCTCATGCATCTCGTGTTCGGCGATGCGGGTCAACTCACGGAAACGGCTGAGAGTGACCGCGATCTCGCCGGGCTCGGCCGGCTTGGTCGGGTCCTCGGCCAGAACCTGAGACGCTTCCAACATCCCGCGGATCTCCGCCAACGCGCTGAGCGCCTTGTGTGCCCGTTCCGGGAGGTCGAGGCTCTCCTTGTCCCCGAACAGACCCTCAACGAAGCCTTCCAGTTCCTCCCTGCGCAGCCGCGCGAATTTTGCCATCCCCTCGCGTGTGGCGGGAACCTCGAGGCGGATCAGCCGAAAGGGCACCGCGCGCTCCTGATGGCGCGTGAGCCGGTTCCATAGACCCATCACCAGCGCGCCGATCAGTTCGTTGGCCGTGTCGATGGTTTCGAAGGTCGGCAGTTCGCCGCCCCACAGCGCCTCGACCGTCTTGATCGGCGAGGCCTGCATGTCGGGGGAGGCGATGTTGCCGAGGAACCGTGTGCGCACGGCATGCAACGGCACCGGGCAGCGGTAGCGTTCCAGCAAGACCCGCACCTCTTCGTCGCTCGCGGTCGGTGGTGTCCTGCGCTTGGCCATCGGATTATCGCCCCTTCGGTTCCATTAACCCCCAGAACCCATATTTCCGTCCATGCGCCACTTGCAGCCGGGCGACGAAGGCCACGTGGGTCTCAATCGATCCGGGCGTCGGCAGACGCAGCGAGAGACGCGTGCAGGATTGGAAATCGCGCGCGGCGTAGGGGTACTGCTTCGACGAGCCGCGATCCAGCACGCTCTCCACTAGGCGGCGGTAGAGCAGGCTCGCCGCCTCGGGGAATTTCTCCTCGAGCGCTTCCGCGGCCGGGCGCAGGACTTCGTAGAACCGGCCGTCGAGTGTAGCCTGCCGCTCGCGCACCAGCCGGTCGGCGCGGTCCAGCGCCCGCCATTCGATCAAGAACGCCAAGGCTCGTTCGGTCTGCTCGTGGCCGGCAACCACCTCGAGCGCCTTTTGCTCGGCCTCGAAATCCTCGAAATCTGGCAGGCGCTTGAGATGGGCCCGCAGATGCTCGGCGTTGAGGAACCGCTCGAAGTGGCGCCAGCGTACCGATTGCGCGTCGTCCTTGCGTCCCATTGCCTCAAGCGCCGCGACCCGCAGATCGGTGTCGGCACCATCCGAGTCGTCGTCTTCAAAACGTTGGCGTGGCTTGTCGAGCCACGTCAGCGCCTCGGCTGGTCGGTTTGCATCGATCAGCCGCTCGGCGACATTGAGCCCGTGCGTGCTCTCCATCCCGCCGCCATGGATGGCGGCGATGAATGCGTCGGCATCGTTCTCGAGGTCGGCCAGCAGCGCGAGCCGAAAGGCAAAATGGCGCCGCTTTGCATCGCCCTGCCAGTCACGGGGTTGGGCGGAGCGGGGGACGGCTTTCAGCGCGGCCTCCGTGGCGCGCCGGATTTCCGTCCGCCCAGCCACACCCAGCGCCTCGGCCATGTGGCGGATGAGCGCGCCAGTGGAGCCAAACCCGTCGCGCTCGCAGTAGGCGAGAACGCGGCGCGCGAGAGCTGTCGGATTGCGCGGCGGTGGCCTGGCGGATAACCGGCCGAGGTCTTCCATTGCGGCGCCGAATATCTCCTCCACGGCGCCGATCCCGTCGCCCATGCGGTTCAGCACGGTGTCGGCGATGCCAAGAAAATCCCACAGCAGTTCGATTGCCCGCTCACGATCCTGCGCGGCCAGGCGCGTAGCGATCGTCGCGCGCAAATGGTTAAGTTCTTGTACCAGCAGCTTGCGCTTCTCCCAGTCGACGAATGACCGGGACCGGCCGATGGTCTTGATGCGCTTGTCAATCTCGGCGGCGAGCTTGCCCGGCCCCTCGGTGCTGGCGAGCAGCATAACGAGCTTCTTGCGCAGGACCGGATCGGTGTCAGCGTGGGCGATCAGCACCTGGGCCAGCGCCTCGGCGCCGAGCGCGGCCAAGGCTTCGGGTGCGACGGATTTCGTGCGGGCCATCGAAAGCGCTACTCCGGGGCCAGAGCGGCAGGGGCATCCGTTTGCCAGAAATGCTATCGCCTGAACAGCAGGCGCTGCTTTCCGCCCATCCTGGCCTGCGGAACGTGGCGGAGACGATGTCCGGTTTCGAGATGATCATCTCCCACCCGGAGCAACCGTAGCAGGCGCGACGTAGGCATTACCGCGATGAACGGTCGGCCGGTCGTGACCGTCGCCAATCCCTGGTGGTCGCCGCAGTTGGTGGTGCTATGCTGGCGGTAATCATAAGGGGTGGCATGGATGTCGGGCTTCAGTGCGCATCAGGCCGAGGCGGTGGCGTGCATCGACGAGCAACGCCTGCGTTTCTCTGACTTCAACCTGAAAATCTGGAACTTTGCCGAGCCGGCCTGGCGCGAATACAAATCCGTTCGTTCCTATATCGATCTGCTGCGCGCCGACGGCTGGGAAGTCGAGGAAAGCTCGGGCGGCATGCCCACCGCGTTCGCCGCGACCTGGTCCCGCGGCCGCGGCGGACCCGTGCTCGGCAGCTACGCCGAGTATGACGCGGTGCCCGGGAATTCGCAGCAGATCGCGCCGCGTCGTGCGGCGCGCGAGGGGCTGCATCCGTGGACTGCCGGGCATACCGACCCGCATTCGCAGCTTGGCACCACCTCGCTGGTGGGCATGTTGGCGACGAAGGCGGTGATGGAAAGGCACAACATCCCGGGGACGCTGCGCTTCTTTGGCGAGCCCGCGGAGAAAGTGTGCGGCTCAAAGCCGGTGCATGCGGCGAAGGGATATTACGACGGCTGCGATGCCTTCATCGCGTACCACCCGCACGCGACCAATACGGTCATGGCCGAGACGCAGTGCGGCGCCTATTGGAGCATCGTTGTCACGTTCGAGACGCTCAACCCCGAGACCTGGATCGACAAGTCGCTGTTGCCGATCCGGACGTCCGCGCACGCCATCGCGCGGTGCCCCGGCGCGATCGACGCGCTCTGCCTGATGTACACGACCACGAAATACACGAAGGAGGCGATGTATCCCCATGCCGGCGCGTGGACGCTCAATGAGTTCATCATGGTCGGTGGCGACGCCACCTCCGACAATTTGCCGCCGCGGTTGAGCCAGATTCAATATTCGTGGCGTTCCCCGTCGATTGCGGTGCAGCAGCAGATTTATGGGGTGCTTGCTCAGAACGCGAAACAGGTTGCCGCCATGACGGGATGTCAGGCATCGATCCGCTGGGTCACGAAGACGCGCGTTGGCCTGCCCAACAGCAAGATGACCGAGGTGACCTGGCGCAACATGCAGCGCGTGGGCGCGCCGAAGTATAGCGACGAAGCGAAGGCGTTCGCGCGCGACATTCAGAGAACGCTTGGCATCCAGCCGATGGACAATCCGTTTACCGATGACAACGAGCGCCTGGTGCCGCCGGCGGAGTACGAGGCGACCCAGCGCCGCGCGCTACCACCCAACCAGTTGCATATCGGCGCCGACGATTATGTCGATTACACCTGGCATGCGCCGACAGTGCGTATGTTCACCATGCGCCCGGCGCTGCGCGTTCCAGACGATGCGTTCGAATATCCGGCGTGGGCGCGCAACGCGCTGGGCGGACTTCCCGCGGCGATCGATCCGGGCCTGTTCGTCGGCGCCAAGACGATCGCGGCCACGTTCCTCGACCTGATCGAGCATCCTGCCGATCTTGAAGCCGCGAAAGCGGAGTTCCACGAGCGCACCGGCGGCGGCGTGAGCGGCAGCAAGTGGGTGGCGCCGCTGCTGCCGCGCGACTTCATTCCGCCGGTCGATCTGCGCTGGCCGGAATACATTAACACCGCGCGCGGCGAAGAGTGGTGGATCCCGACGCCGAATCCGAAGGCGGGATTTGGGGAGAAGCTGTAGGGTCCCCTCGGCCCAGCAACTCTGAGAGGAAGAGAACTCAATACAGAAAACAGGGAGAACGAACGATGCGAAACAATTCATTCCACCTGCGTCGCCGGCACTTCCTCGGCGCGACGCTTGCTGCCGGCGCGCTCGGCGCAGCGCGCGTACAGGCCGCACCCGCTCTTCCCGACATCAAGTCCGTCCCGGAGGCGCTGAAGGGCAGCGGTGAAGTGCGCGTCGTCGGCTATGGCGGCGCCATGCAGGAAGCGCAACAGCGCGCCTACTTCGATTCGTTCGAGCAGCTCTGCGGGATCAAGGTGCGCGCCATTCCCGGCGCCGACACCGCCAAGGTGAAGGCGATGGTCGATACCGGCAATGTCGAATGGGACGTGGTGCAGCTTTCGCGCGCCAGCGTGCTGCGCCTCAATAAGCTCGGGATATACTGGGAGCACATCGATTACGGCCTCGTCGACGTTGGCAACATCGACCCGGTCTACCGGCACGACATGGCGCTCGACATGCTGCCCTACGCGAACGTGCTGGCGTACCGCACCGATGTGTTCAAGGACAAGGTGCCGCAAAGCTGGGTGGACTTCTGGAATCTTTCCGCCTTCCCTGGGCCGCGCACCATGGTCGGCGCCACCAGCAACTCGCCCGAACTCGAGTTCGCGCTGCTCGCTGATGGCGTGCCACTCGACAAGATCTACCCGATCGACATCGATCGCGCCTTCAAGAGTTACGAGCACATCAAGTCGAGCGTGGTGAAATGGTGGGAGACGGGCGCCGTTCCCGCGCAGATGCTGAGCGATAAGGAGGTGGTGCTGGCGACCGCCTGGAACGGGCGCATCTCAGCGATTCAGGATCAGGGGGCGCCGGTCGCCGTGCAGTTCAACCAGGGTCGGCTCGCGCGCGATGCTTGGACAGTGCCGAAAGGCGCGCCGAACCGGGTGAATGCGATGAAGTTCATCGGCTTCTCCACGTTGCCGGTCACGGCGGCGCGTCTGTCGATGCTCATCCCCTACGGCTTCACCAACAAGAAGGCGGCCGAATTCCTTCCGGCGGACCGGCTTGCGGTGCTGCCGACGGCGCCGGCGATCCAGGCGAAGATGGTCCCCTACGACTACGATTGGTGGGCCGAAAACCAACCCGCCGTTGTGGCGCGGTGGAACCAGTGGATTCTCGGCTGAAACGAGTCGTCGGAAGCGCCGCGGTAGCACAGACCTCTGCCGTGGCGCTCGCCGGCGCGCCCATCGGCCTCATCGATCTGGAAAAGCGCTTCGATAACGTCGGCGCGGTGCTGGGCCTTTCGCTCGACATCCGCGCCGGCGAATTCATTACGCTGCTTGGCCCGAGCGGATCCGGCAAGACAACCACGCTGATGATGATCGCCGGCTTCGAAACGCCATCCGCCGGCGAGATCACCATCGACGGCCGCTCGATCGTCGCCACGCCGCCGTACCGGCGCGACATCGGCATGGTGTTCCAGAGCTACGCGCTGTTTCCGCACATGACGGTTGCCGAGAATATCGGCTTCCCGCTACGCCAGCGCCGCGCACCCGCGGCGACGATCCGCGCTGAGGTGGACCGCGCGCTGGAGATGGTGCGCATGCCCGGATACGGCGCGCGCTATCCGCGCCAGCTTTCCGGCGGGCAGCAGCAGCGCGTGGCACTGGCGCGCGCTGTCGTTTTCCACCCCCGCGTACTCTTGATGGACGAGCCGCTCGGGGCGCTCGACAAGCAGCTTCGCGACAGCATGCAGCTCGAAATTCGGCGACTGCATACTGAGTTGGGCATCACGTTCGTCTATGTAACGCATGACCAGGAAGAGGCGCTGGTCATGTCGGACCGCATTGCGGTGATGGATGCGGGCCGGCTCGAGCAGATCGGATCGCCGGAGGAATTGTACGATCGGCCCGCCAACCGGTTCGTCGCGAGCTTCATCGGCGAGTCCAACTTCCTCTCCGCGATCGCCGTGGGGACGGAGGACGGCGTCGCCTGGTCGGATGTGTGCGGCCAGCGCATTGGCGCGGCGGCGGCTGCGGCCCCGCTGGGGGCGGCGGTGACGCTAGCCGTGCGCCCGGAGCGTCTGGCCTTCGCCGATGGTCCGCAGGACGGGGCGGCGCGGATCAACATGCTGCGCGCGGTGGTGCGGGACATCGTATTTGTCGGCGAAACCACGCGCACCGTGGTCGAGGCCGAGGACGGCACGATGCTCGTCGTCAAGCAGCTTTCCCGCGCCGGCCCGCGGCGGCACGCGCCCGGCGACCCCGTGCTGCTGCGCTGGGCCGTGGAGGACACGCTGGTTGTCTGAGGCGGTCCTGGCCACGCCATTGCGTAGCGCGCGCGCCCCCGGGCGCGACTGGCTGCTGCGCGCGGCGTTGGTCGGACCGCTCGTCGCCTGGATGATCGCGTTCTACGCGCTGCCGGTCGTGGCGATGCTGCTTAGGAGCGTGGCGGAGCCGCATTGGACGCTCGATAACCTACTGCGGCTCGGCACCGACGGCGTCGCGATGCACGTGTTCCTGATCACGTTTCGCACCGCGGCGATCGTAACCATCGCTACGGCGGTGATTGGGTATCCTGTCGCATTCGCGCTGGCGCAAATGTCGCGCGCTTGGGCCAACCCGCTGCTGCTGCTCATCCTGCTACCGTTCTGGACCAGCGTGCTGGTGCGCACGTACGCGTGGATGGTGCTGCTGGGGCGTAGCGGCGTTCTCAACGAGCTGTTGCGCTGGCTCGGCCTCATCGATCAGCCGATGCGCATCCTGAACACCTCGCTCGCGGTTTATGTCGCGATGACGCACATCCTGCTGCCATATATGATCCTGCCGACTTACAGCGTGCTACTGGAGATCGACCATACGCTGCCGCGCGCGGCGGCGGGTCTGGGCGCGACACCGTTCGGCGTGCTGCGGCAGGTGTGGCTGCCGCTGTCCATGCCCGGCGCGGCCGCGGGCGCGATGCTGGTATTCGTCCTGTCGCTCGGATTCTTCATCACGCCCGCGCTCGTCGGGGGACCGCGCGACATGATGGTGGCGCTCCTGATCCAGCAGCAGGTTGATCTCGTGAACTGGCCCTTCGCGTCCGCGCTGTCGGCGGCACTCCTGCTGGTAACGCTGCTGGTACTGGCAATGGTCCATCGCTTGCTCGGGCTTGAACGCGTGCTGCGCGGTGGGCGGCGATGAGACAGGCGCGGATCGTGCACACGCTCTTGCGAGTGTGGCTGGGGCTGGTGATCCTGTTCCTGTTGCTGCCGATCCTGGTGGTGGTACCGCTGTCGTTGTCGTCGGCGTCCTATCTGCGCTTTCCACCGCCGGGCTGGAGTCTGCGCTGGTACGTGAGTTACTTCACGCGCGAGGCGTGGACGAGTGCGACGTGGCTCAGCCTGTGGGTCGGGCTGATCGTGGCGGTGCTGGCGACGGTGCTTGGGACGCTGGCGGCATTCGGGCTGACGCGGGGGCGGCTGCCGTTGCGTGGTCTGATCTCGGCGCTGATTGTTTCGCCGCTCGTGATACCCGCGATTGTGGCGGCGATCGGCATCTACTTCGCCTTCTCCCGAGCGGGTATCACGGGTTCGGCCGTCGGCCTCATTCTAGCGCACACCTGCCTCGCCGCGCCGTTCGTGGTGGCGGTCGTCTCCTCGTCGCTGGTGGTGTTCGACCGGCGGCTTGAATTCGCCGCGATGAACCTGGGTGCAGGTCCGTGGGCCACGTTCTGGCAGGTGACGTTCCCACTGATCCGGCCGGCCGTGCTGGCTGGGGCGTTCTTCGCGTTCATCACCTCATTCGACGAGCTGATTGTGGCGCTGTTCGTGTCGGGCTCGACCGCCATTACGCTGCCGCGGCGCATGTGGGATGAGTTGCGTTTCGAGATCGATCCCACGATCGCAGCGGTTTCGACGCTGTTGGTGGCGCTGACGCTAGCGCTGTTTCTGGCGAGCGAGGCGTTGCGGCGGCGCGGCGAGTGGCTGCGGGCGGAACGATAACAGGAGGCTGATGATGAGCGAGTGGAAGAACCAGGAGGTCCCGCATTGGCTCGCCACGTGCATGTGTTGCAACCGCAACTGCCTATCCTCCGCTCGGGGTCAGGTGCGAGCATTTTCTGGCGAAGGCCGTATGTCAGCTTTCTGCACCCAGTAGCAGGCTCAACCAGGCGGCAGATTGTGTTGCCGGATTACCTTGTTCTGCCGCCGTTGGTTGGCGCTGAGGAGGATATCGTCGTGCCTTTACTGCAACGTTACCTGAATATTGAGGACCGGAAGGCAGCCGAGAAGCTGCACGCTATTCATGTACCCAGTCTTTCGAAAGGCACCGAGCCCGCTCTTGCCGAGGTTGCGTGAATTTCTCGTTCAGAAATACCCGTATGTGATGTCGCTTAGGGAACCGGACATGGCCGACGCGTCGCTCATCGACGACCTCGTAAGAGGCGGCTTCATCGACCAGTTGTACGCGGCTTAGTCGCGCAGTAAACTGGTCGGGCTACACGTTTGCGAAACCGCTTACTGTGCAACGGCCTCGAGATCCGGCCAGGGGCCGCAAGGTCGGCTTCCCACGTAACTGCGCCGTCCAGGTTGACCGGAGCGACGGCCAGGTTCGACCCGTCCGAGTCCACCGAGGCGCCTATGGGAATGTCTGCTTCGAGCGTGTAGGCCAAGCCGTTGAGAGTAGCCGTAATGGGCGCACAGCCGTCGGGCATGGCGCGGCGCTGAACATGACACAGCTGACACTGACACGATGCCGGACACATCGGCATCGTCGGCGGCTCTGCCGAGAGCGGAAGACGCTGCGCTTTAGTCGGCGCTTCGTCAGCGTGGCGAAATAGCCGTCCACGGCATTGAGCCATGAGGGGGAGGTGGAGGCAAAATGGAACGCCCGGGGTGGATGGGCGCGCCAGCCACCGGCGAACCTTGCGATGCTTGTGAGTGGCATAGTTGTCGGCGATGGCATGGATGAGATTCCCAGCCGGCACGGCCGCCTCGACCGTGTTGACGAAGCGGATGAACTTCTGGTGCCGGTGCTGCTGCATGCAACGGCCAGTGACCTTGCCGTCCAGCACGTTAGGTCATCCGGCGGCGAAATCGTACAGCTTGGCCGGGTTCTCCACCAGGACGCGATGCCGTGCCGCTTCGTCCGGCACCCAGACTGCCAGCAGATCAAAGAGCACGGCGTCGTTCGGCTTCTTGTCGGCGGCTTCGCTGGGATGCGGCCAGTCGCTGCCCCACACGACGCGCTCCGGTGCGGCGCGGGCGTAGCCCTCCGCGACCGCAAGGCGATCGGCATACTCGGGCGGCCCCGACTTGGTATCGGCATAGGCACCGGACAGCTTGACCCACGTGTTGCCCTTGTCGATCAGGCGGCGGACCAACTGATAGCTCGGACTGTCCACATCTGGCGCATGCGCCAGATGGTCGAACACCAGCCGGCCGGGCACACGCAGGAAAATCTCCTGCGCGGCGACGATCTGGTCCGCCGGCGCGTTGATCTGACAGTGCCAGCCCATCGGCTCGATCCGCTTCGCCAGCGGCTCGATCATGTCGAGCGTGGTAGCGCCTGGCGGCGACAGATTGAAGCGGATGCCGCGCACGCCGGCGTCGTTCATTTGGCGCAGCTCCTGATCGGTCACTGATGGGTTCACCACGCCCACCATGCGAGCGCGATCCTTGCCACCGAGCTGCGGCAGCAGGGCGAGATAGTGCGAGTTGTCCGTGCCATAGGTGGAAGGCAGGATCACCACGCACCGTGTCGTGCCAATGCGGCGCTGCAGGGCCTGGTAGTCTTGCACCGAGGCCGGCGGCGGCTTCAGTGTGGCATAGGGTGCGATCGGAAAGCTCGCATCATAGATGTGGAAGTGGCAGTCGGTCGCATTCGGCGGTGCCTTGCTCTTCGGCGGCTCCGTCCCAACGGACCAGCGAACCTCAGTCTGCTGCTGAGCCTCGGCCTGTGACCGCGACATTGCGCCGACGGCCGCGACGGCAAGCGCTCCGCGTAACAGGCCCCGGCGGTCCGGCGTCATGGCGTTCATATATTTCCTCCCGATGCGCGCAAAGCGCACCGGGCACAGTAGCGCATTCAGAACAGCGCCCACAGGTCTTCCTTGCGCTCCAGCGCGGCATTCGGGCCGTCGAAGATGATGCCGGCCTTGTTAATGATGAGGAGCTTGTCACGCTCACCCAGCCGTCCAACCGGGGCGGTGACCTTTATTAGGCGGCGTGCCTCGTCAGGTGACAGATACCTCCTATGAACATTCGGCGTTTCGCTACGAGAAGCGACTTGGCGCATGGCTGCAACCCCTACGGAAACAGTGACCGGTGGTCTCGCCGACGTGCCGCGCGACATATCGTTACGAACGGAAGGGTCCTTGCGATCGCGACAATCGGCCGAGACCCCGAAAGGCTGCGCGCCGAACTTGCGTTCGAGCAGGAGGCTCTGCGCTGATACGGCGTATCGGGGCCACTCTGACCACGTGTATGGTCGCGACTAAGCACAGCGGGATTCAGCTAATGGCTTCGTCGGGCCAAATTCGGACCGACCCGTTCGGCCTCAGGAGCCCGCTTTCCACCCGCATTAGACGTCTGAGCAGCTACCGTCGCACTTGGCCGAACGTCTGCATTCGAGCGACCGCAAATCGGCCTGGAACGATCCAACCAGGCATCGGCCAGCCCTGATCGGTCCCGCGGGATGTGCGGCGATCGACATAGGGCCGGAGGTGCATGTCCTTGTTGACCGTCACCACGAACCGGTAGCCCGGTCGAATTTCCAATGTGTTGGGGATACGACGTGGCGGTGCTGGCAGCAGGGGCGGCGAGCGATCGGGACCGTCGGCGGGAGGAATCGGCGCGATGGCCATCAACCCGCCTCCGCTGTCTGCCGGACCAAGAATGGGCCGCCGGCCTGCAGGCCGCCTTCGGCATTGCGGACGAAAAAGCGCGATGCCTCGGCACTGTCGTCGATCGACACACGCACGAGATCCCCGCTGTCCAGGGACGTCACGAGATAGCGGATGTGATGGCCGGCCTGTCCTTCATCTGCAACGGCGAACCCGCGATCCCGCAGCGCTGCCACGAAGGCCGGTGTCAGGGCATTGCCAGCCTGATCAGAGGGCGTCGGATCGAGCACGACTGTGCTGGAGGCGGCCGGAAGCTGCGCGGCCACGAACACCACCATGCCGGCGGCCAGCGCCTGCGCATCCGCCGGCGTATCGACCTGACTGACGTACGAACTGCCCGGACCCAGCGCGCACCCCGGGAGGGAGGAAACGGCAGCCAGCGGGAGGGCGAGGCGGAGCATGCGCATCATCGCGCACCGTCCCGCGTGATCACCACGCGCGTTCTGACCGCTGCCCACGCCCGATACCAGCTCGGCGCGATCGAGCACGCGATCGACGATGTAGCGATCGCCCTGCATCCGATAGTTCACCATCTGCTGGGTTGGGCTGGAGAACCAGCCGCCGTCGTTGTCAAGAGCAACCAGTGCCGGCGCTGTGCCGGAGCTGAGCGTGCGCGGAAACTGGATATACGTCTTCGCCCCATCGCTGTAGACGCGGAGCGGACGCCAGCGCGGATCGTCCCCGGAGAGGCGGAAGCCGAAATCCAGGTTGGCCACGTTCTCACCGGTCGGGAGCCTGGATGCCGCCGCACCGAAGACTGCGGTCTGCTGGTAGGCGGACCACTGGCGCTGCAAGTCGTCGGGATAATTGAATGCGACCAGCGGCATCCACTCATGCTGTGTGGACACCAGCTTGATCGCGTAGGTGCGGCGATCCGTCTCGATCACCAGGCTGGAGACGAGGCCCGCGTCCGC
>DATAPW010000278.1:0-29528 GCA_036265005.1 Acetobacteraceae bacterium
GAGCGAAGTGGGAACCCGCCGCCGGTTCGCGCGACTGCACTCGGCGCTCCGCACGGCCTTGGACCGTGTTGACCAACGACCCATCCCCTATCCGGTCAGCCTGACCAGCGGGCAGGTCCATGCCCCATTCAACGAGGCCACGACCCACCTCTCCGGTCTGGTCGATCGGGCGGCAGACCGCGAGGAAATAGTCGCCAAGAATGGCGTTCCGCAGGCCCGGCTGGTGTCGCTCGCCTCCCTGCGCATCGCTGCCGACTTCGATGCGCGCGATCCCCACCCCGCACGTGGCAGGTTCGCGACCTGACGATTGACGAACTTGATCGGGCGGCCGCCGGCGATGGCAAGGAAATCGCAACGACTTCACGCAGGCACGACGTTTCTGCGCTTCGATTTCGCCCTGATTCCCGTCGAGACCTGAGTTCGGCACACGACAGAGCGAGACCGGTCAGCACGTATGCTAGCCTCGGACTATGCCCGCGACCTTGCGCACCCCGGACTATCTATTGAGCATCGAACGACTGCGGACCGAGTTCCGCATCGCCGGCGCCTGGCACGCTGCGGTGGACGATGTGTCGTTCGCGTTGGCGCCGCGTGAGACGCTGGCCCTGGTGGGCGAGTCCGGCTGCGGCAAGTCGGTGACCGCCCTCTCCATCATGGGTCTCGTCCCGGCGCCGCAAGGCCGCATTGCCGGAGGCCGGATCGTGCTGGAGGAGCGGAACCTGGTCGGCCTCCCGGAAGCAACGCTCGAAACACTGCGGGGGAACCGGGTGGCGATGATCTTCCAGGAGCCGATGACCAGCCTGAACCCGGTCATGACGATTGGCGCGCAGGTGGCCGAGGCGCTGATGGTGCACAAAGGGCTGTCCCGCCGTGCGTCCGATGCCAAGGCCCTGGCGGTGCTGGAGGAGGTGAAGATCCCCTCGGCGGCGACACGCTTCCACGACTATCCGCATCAGTTTTCCGGTGGCATGCGCCAGCGGGTGATGATCGCCATCGCGCTGGCCTGTGAGCCCGCGGTGCTGCTGGCGGATGAACCCACCACCGCGTTGGATGTGACGATCCAGGCGCAGGTGCTGGGGCTGCTGGCCGACCTGAAGGACCGCCACGGCATGGCGATGCTGTTCATCACCCACAATCTCGGCGTGGTGGCGCAGATCGCCGACCGGGTGGCCGTTATGTATGCCGGCCAGATCGTCGAGCAGGCGCCGGTGGCGGAGATCTTCGCGCGGCCGGCGCATCCGTACACGCGCGCATTGTTCGCTGCCATTCCGCGGATGGACCGCGATGCGCAGGACCTTGCGGCGATCCCCGGCCGTGTGCCGCCGCTGGACGCGATGCCGTTCGGCTGCCGGTTCGCCCCGCGCTGTCCGCTGGTGCGTGAGGGATGCGAGCAACCGCAGGCGCTGGGACCGTTTGCGGCGGGGCATCTGGCGCGATGCCACGTGGCGACAGGGGCGATCCTGGAGGCCTGACCCTGGCGGCCGTAGCGTCCGGCTGTTGTTGCTGGTAACTCTCCGCGGAATAACGGGGAGACTTCCTATGCTGATCCGGGCAGCCCTTTTGGCCTCCGCTCTTGTATTCACCGCGCCAGCCTTTGCGCAGCCGAAGCCCACACTGAATGTGGGCATCGCCGCGCAGGACATCGGCCAGCTCGATCCGCACTTCGCCTCCTCGACCATCGACCGTGTCATCGCTGCATGGATGTTCAACGGCCTGGTGCGGTTTCCGCCCGGCAGCATCGACCCTGCCAAGCTCGAACCCGACCTGGCCGAGAGCTGGGAAAGCTCGCCCGATGGCCTGACGTGGACGTTCCACCTTCGACATGGCGTGCAATTCCATGGCGGGTTCGGCGAACTCAGCGCGGACGATGTAGTGTTCAGCCTGAAGAAGGCGGGCGATTCCAAGACCTCGGCATTCTCGTCGGAACTGCGGCCGTTTCAGACCATCGAGGCGATCGACCCTTATACCGTTCGCCTGGTGCTGAAGGACAACGTGCCGAGCGTGTTGGGAATCCTCACCAATTATTCGCAGGGCTTCATCGTGTCGAAGAAGGCAGTGGAGCAGCGTGGCGACGACTTCAAGCGCAATCCGATCGGCACCGGGCCGTTCGCGTTCGCTTCGGTGACCCCGAACCAGTCGCTGGAACTGGCGGCGAACGACAGCTATTTCCGCGGCGCGCCGAAGATCAAGAAGATCAGCTATCGCTTCATACCCTCCGATGCGTCGCGCGACCTGGCATTCCAGAGCGGCGAACTCGACCTGAACTATGGCCGCGCCGACCAGGCCTGGGTGAACCGCACCAAGGCGCAGCCGCACACCATCGTCGATGTCTTCGAACCGGCGGAGGAGGGCGAGCTTCACCTCAACACCACGGTGAAGCCGCTCGACGATATTCGCGTGCGGCAGGCGATCGCTTACGCGATCAACCGGCCGGAGCTGGTGCGCTGGCGTGGCGCCGATGTCAGTCGCGAGGCGCAGAGCGTGGTGCCGCGAGGCTATCTCGGCTTCACCGCCGACAACGGCCTTCCGCCCAACAACGTGGAGAAGGCCAGGGAACTGCTGAAGCAGGCCGGCTACCCGGATGGCATCACCATCAAGATGATCCAGTCGCAGCTGCCGGAAATGCTGACCGCCGCTCAGGTGTTCCAGGCGCAGCTCAAGCGTGCCGGGATCAATCTCGACATGCAAGTGGTGGAGCACGCCACCTACCACCAGCAGATTCGCCAGGACCTCAGCCCCATCGTGTATTATTCTGCCGCGCGGTTTCCGGTGGCGGATGTCTACCTCACGCAGTTCTTCCACTCGCGCAGTATCGTGAAGACGCCGACCGCGGTGACCAACTTCAGCCACTGCAATGTCGCGGATGCTGAAATTGACGGCGCACGGGTGGCCACCGACAAGGCGAAGCAGCTTGCACTTTGGGCCGAGGCGCAGAAGAAGATTGTCGCGCAGGTGTGCGCGGTGCCGATGTTCGAGACGCTGCTGGTGTTCGCCCGCCATGACGATCTGGATTACGGCTACAAGCTGGAGGGCTCGCTGTCGCTTGGCCCGCTGATCACCGAGGCGACGCACTTCAAGTGACGTTGGCCACACGCGCTATTCCCGCGAAGGTGAATCCAGGGGCCGCCATGGCACGCCGCGACGCCTGGGTTTCCGCCTTCGCGGGAATGACGTCGTGTATTGAAGCCTGATGTTCTGGTACATCATCCGCCGCTTGCTCGCGGCGATACCCACACTGCTGGCAGTGCTGACGCTGGTGTTCGTGATCGTTCGCATCGTGCCGGGTGATCCGGCAATCGTGATTCTCGGCGACCAGGCGACGCCGGATTGCATCGCCGCACTGCACGCCAAGCTCGGTCTCGACAAGCCGATCTGGCAGCAATACGTCGAATTCCTTGGCCAGTCGCTGTCAGGCGATTTCGGCCGCTCCATGGTGACAGGGCGGCCGATCCTGACCGATGTCGGCGCCGTGCTGCCGCACACCATCGACCTGACGCTGGCATCGCTGATCGTCGGCAGTGTCATTGGTATACCCGTCGGCATCTGGGCGGCACTGCATCGCAACCGCCCTATCGACTACGCGGCGCGGCTGCTGTCACTGATCGGGCTGTCATTCCCGGTATTCGTTTCGGGCATCTTCATCCTGCTGCTGTTCGCGCTGCACTTGCGGCTGTTCCCGGTGATCGGCAACGCGCGCCTGGATGACCCGCTCGATCGGCTCGATAAGCTGGTGCTGCCGGCTGCGACCCTTGGTCTGGTCATGGCGGCCTACATCACCCGGGTGACGCGCAGTGCGATGCTGTCGGTACTCGGCGAAGACTACATCCGTACCGCGCGCGCCAAGGGCATTCCCTGGCGCCGCGTGGTGTGGCGTCATGGTTTGCGGAATGCCGCGATGCCGGTGGTGACGGTGGTCGGGCTGTACATCGGCATCCTGATCGGCAACTCTGTGCTCACCGAGATCGTGTTCAACCGGCCAGGCCTCGGCAAGATCATCGTCGGCGCGCTGAACCAGCGCGACTACACGATGCTGCAGGGGCTGATGGTGATCTACTGCTTCCTGATCGTGGTGGTGAACCTGATCACCGACGTCACCTATGGCATCATCGATCCTCGGGTGAAGCAGTGAACGACGCAACGCAATTGCGACCAAAATTGCGTTGGACCGGGACTGTATCGACTGGCGTATCGGCCGCACTTCGCTTCGTCACGCGATACCCCGCCACTTCGATCGGCGCGGTTCTGTGCCTGATCGTGGTGGCAGCCGCTCTCCTGGCGCCATGGATTTCGCCATTCGACCCGAACGACCAGCACATCATCGATCGGTTGCAGTCGCCCAATACCACGTATCTTCTCGGCACCGACTCGTTCGGTCGCGACGTGCTGTCGCGCATCCTGTGGGGCGCGCGCATTTCGCTGCTGGTGGCGGTGACCTCGATCGCGGCGGCCATCGCGGTGGGTGGCACGATCGGCATGATCAGCGGCTACATCGGCGGACGCGTGGACCTGTTCGTGATGCAGACGATGGACGTGCTTCTGTCGTTTCCCAGCCTGATCCTCGGCCTCATCGTGGTAGCTTTGCTCGGGCCGGAACTGATCAACCTGGTGTTCGCTATTGCGCTGACCGCCATCGCGCCGTTCGCCCGCATCGCGCGAGCGCCGGTGCTGAGCCTCAAGGAACGCGCCTTCATCGAGGCCGGCCGGGCATTGGGCTTCTCTCATACGCGCATCCTGTTCGTTCACCTGCTGCCCAACATCCTGAGCGAAGTGCTGGTGATGGGTTCGCTCTGGATGGCGACGGCGGTGCGCACCGAAGCGTCGCTGTCCTTTATCGGCCTGGGCGTGAAGCCGCCGACCGCCACCTGGGGCGGCATGATGCGCGAGGGTTTCGAGAATATCCTCGACGCGCCGTGGCTTTCCGTCTGGCCGGGGATTGCGATCCTGTTGCTCGTGCTGGGATTGAACATGATCGGCGACGGCCTGCGCGACGCCACCGATCCGCGGCTGCGAGGCGAGGCGTGAGCCACCCCACGCTGGAGGTCGTCGGGCTGAAGAAGCACTTCGTCGTGGGTAAGGGCTTCCCGCGACCCGTCACGACAACGGTCCGTGCGGTCGACGGCATCGATTTCCACGTTGACCAGGGCGAAGCCTTCGGCCTGGTCGGTGAATCTGGCTGCGGTAAGTCCACCGCGGCCCGTGCAGTCCTGCGGCTGATCGAGCCGGACGCCGGCGCCATTCGTTTTGCCGATACCGACGTGCGAGCCGCCAAAGGGTCCGCATTGAATGCGCTGCGCCGGCACATGCAGATGGTCTTCCAGGATCCGTACTCGTCGCTCAATCCGCGACGCAGCATTGGTCGCACACTGGCCGAACCGCTGGCCGTCCACGGCATCGCGCGCGGCAAGGCAGGGCGCGCGATGGCCGCTTCTCTGCTGGCCGAGGTTGGACTGCCGGACACCGCGCTCGACCGCTACCCGCACGAATTCTCCGGTGGCCAGCGCCAGCGTATCGGCATCGCCCGCGCTCTGGCATTGCAGCCCGAACTGCTGGTTGCCGATGAACCGGTGTCGGCGCTGGACGTGTCGGTCCAGGCCCAGGTTCTATTGCTGCTGAAGGAACTGCAGACACGCCGCGGCCTCGCCTTCGTCTTCGTCAGCCACGACCTGGGTGTCATCCGCTGGTTCTGCTCGCGGGTGGCGGTTATGTATCTCGGGCGTATCGTCGAGCAGGGACCGGTGGCGCGGGTGTTTGCCAGGCCGCGGCATCCCTATACCCAAATGCTACGCGACGCCTCGCCGATACCCGACCCAGCCCAGCGCGGGGTCCTGCCGCGCGTGGTGGGGGAGATCCCGTCCGCTGCGGCGCCGCCGCCCGGCTGCCATTTCCATCCCCGCTGCCCCCGGGCCAGCGATATCTGCCGGGTCAGTTACCCGGAATGGAACGATCCGGACGGCCAGGGCTTCGCCTGCCATCATCCGCTGGACCCGGGCTGAAGCCTGGATTTGCCCGGCGGCGGAACATCGCCGCCTTGACAGCCGCGCCCGCCCCCCTTATCCAGCGCCGCTCTTCACGAGGCGTAGACATGAGAGTTCGCAACAGCCTGAAGGCCGCCAAGACCCGCGACAAGAACTGCCGCGTGGTGCGCCGCCGTGGGCGCGTCTACGTGATCAACAAGAAGAACCCGCGGATGAAGGCCCGCCAGGGCTGACCGCCCCGCCGCCGGTCGCGGCCGCGCTGCCGGATTTCACGCCGCTCAGGCGCCGAGGGCCATGCGCTGGCGCGTGCGGCGCTCCAGACCCTGGATCGCGTGGCTGATGCCGTAGCAAATCAGGAAGAACACCACCGCCAGCGTCGAGTACAGCAGGATCGGGTCCTGTTCGCGGGCGTTGATCACGTTCGTGGTCTGCATCACGTCGGGCACGCTGATGATGCTGGCGATGGTGGAGTCCTGGAACGCGATCAGGCTCTGGGTCAGCAGTGAGGGGGTCATCCGGCGCAGCGCCTGCGGCAGCAGGATCAGCCGTGTCACCTGCGCGGCACTGAGGCCGCTCGCCAGGCCGGCGTTGCGCTGGCCGATCGCGACCGATTGCAGGCCGGCACGGATGATTTCGGTGAAGTACGCCACCTCGAATGCAGCGAGCGCCAGCAGCGCGGAGAGATAGGCTGAGTTGGGCCGGCCGGTGACCAGCGGGCCGACGGTGTAGACCCAGAACATGATCATCACCAGCGGCGAGCTGCGCAGCACATTGACGTAGGCGGTGGTCGGGGCGTGGATTGCCCACCAGCGCGACAGTCGCGCCACGGCGAACACGCAGGCGATCGGCAGTGCGATCGCGATCGCTGTCAGGGTCATGCGCACATTGTAGGTGACGAGAGCGAGCAGCAATGTGCCGAGTTCGGCGATCATTGCGGTGACCGCTGCATCAGGCCGGGGACCCGCGTGGCGCGTTCGACCAGGCTCATCAGGCCGGCGATTATCCAGGCGCAGGCAAGATAGACCACGGTGCCCCAGGTATTGGCCTCGACCCAGCGGAAGGTTTCCGAGCCGACCTGTTGGGTAACGTAGGCGGTCTCCATCACGCCGACGGTCATGGCGAGCGACGAGCCCTTGAAGATGGTGACGAATTCCGAGGTGAGGCTGGGCGCGATCACGCGCAGCAGCAGCGGCACGATGACGTAGCGCTGCGCCTGGAACCAGGTCAGGCCGGTTGCCAGAGCGCCTTGGCGGACGTGTCGGCTGACGGTGTTCAATCCTGCGCGCACGTGTTCCGCGATCTTGGCGGAGCTGTACAGCGCGAGGGTGATCACCGCGGCGATCTCCTCCCAGCCGAGGCGGAACAGCGCGCGGCGGAGGTCCAGCGGCAGCAGGCGCGGCAGCACGTAGTAGATAAAGAAAAGCTGCACCAGGACCGGGATGTTGCGGAACAACTCGACATGCGCAGTCGCGAGTGTGCGGACTGCAAGGGAAGGTGCCTCGCGGGCGATGCCGACGACGATGCCGATCAGCAGCGCGGCGATCCATGCGTAGAAGGCAATCTCAACGGTGAGTTGCAGCGCGTCCAGGATCTGTTCGCGGTATGGCAACGACCAGAGGATCGACCACTGCATCCTCTAGCTGTCAGCGAGCATGCACTACTGCGCCGGCCAGGCGTTCATCACTGCCAGAGCCTTCAGCGTATCGGTCATCGGGAATGGCGACTTGCTGCTCGGTCCAAAATACTTGTCGTAAAGCGTGTTCCATTCGCCGGAGGCGAACAGCCCGGCCAAGGTGACGTCCGCAATGTGTTTGAATTTGGAACTCTCCGGTCGGATCGGGAATGCCTGCAGGAACGTGTTTATATTGATATCGATGATCCGCCATGTCGCCTTGTCGGTGACGAAGCCATAGAGAATCGGGCCGTCGGTACTGTAGCCGTCGATCGATCCGGTCTGCAGCGCGGTGACGCCCTGCGGATGATCGGGAAAGCCGATCGTGCGGACCGGCGGTGACAGGGTCTTCTTCGCGTTCAACTCGCGATACGCTGCTTCCTCCAGTCCGCCCTGTGGCACGCCGATGCGCTTGCCGGCGAGATCGGCGAGCGTTCTTATCGGGCTGTCGGCCGGTACCATCACCTCGGTCGAGGTCAGGAAATGCGCCATGACGAAATCGACGATCTTGGTGCGGGCCTGGGTGACAACGGTCGCGCCGGCTTCCATGTCGATCGTGGCGTTCTGCAGCAATGGCAGGCGGGTCTGGCCGGTCACCGGCGTCATGGTCAGCTCGAGCTTCGTGCCAAGTTCCTTGCTCACCGCTTGGTGTACCCTGCGCGCGATGTCGGTGGCAAAGCCAAGATACTCACCGTTGGCATCCTTGTAGCCGTACGGCGGCGTAGCATCGCGCACGCCGAGATTGAATTTTCCGGTACGCTTCATGCGATCGAGCGTGTCCTCGACGCAGTCATCCGCGCGGGCGACCGATGGTGCGGTGAGCGCGCCGGCTCCAACCAAGGTGGACAGCAACCAGCGACGCCTTGAATGCATGATGCGCTCCTTCAGAACCGGGTGGCGCGGAACGGCGTGAGATCGATCGGTGATGGGCGCCCTGAGATCAGGTCGGCGATCACCTTGCCGGTATAGGGGCCGCCGGTCATGCCGACATGGCCGTGGCCGAATGCATGGAACACATCGGGTGACCGCGACGATGGACCAAGGACGGGCAGCGAATCCGGCAGGCTGGGGCGATGCCCCATCCACACCGTGTAGCGGTTCTGCGGATATGATTGCGCCAAAGCCGGGTACAGCTTGGATGCCTGCCGCAACAGGATGTGGGCGCGTCGCCAATCGGGTTCCGCCTTCAGGCCGGCCAGTTCGACCGTACCGGCGAAGCGCAGTCCGCCGGCCATCGGCGTCGCGACGAATTTGCCCTCGGAATCAGTGGTCGGCACGCGCGGCATCACTTCCGGCGTGCGCAGCATGGCGTGATAGCCCCGCTCGGTCTCCAGCGGCACGACATCGCCGGCCTGCGCCGCAAGCGGCTTCGAATGCGCGCCTGTGGCGATGACGGCGGCATCGACCTGGATGTCCCCGCTTGGTGTCTTCACGGCGCGCAGCAACTTGCCATCAATTACAAAACCTGTGGCTCGCGTGCGCATCAATTTCGCGCCGTCGCGCTGCGCGGCCTCGGCGAGCGCCGCAACAAGGCCGCCGGGATCCAGCGAATGTCCGTTTCCCGGCACCAGTTTGCCACGGGTGAAGTCGCGCGACAGGTTGGGATCGAATTGCCGCAATTCGTCGGCGTTCAGCTCCTCCCAATGCGTGCCGTTGCGACGGCGAATGTCCCAGGCGCGGGCATCATCGTCCCATGTGGCCTGTGTACGATAAGCGATCAGGATGCCGTTGCGCGCCACCAGCGTCTCGGCGCCGGCATCACGGGCCAGCGGCATCAATGCATCGAGGCAGGGCGCCAGCAGCGTCTTGAGTGCGCGGGCCTGTGCCTCGATCCGCTCGGTGCTGCCGGAACGCACCAGGCGGATCAGCCATGGCGCGAGTGCGGGGAGGTAGCTCCAGCGGATGCGCAGCGGGCCCAGCGGATCGGACAGGTATTTCGGGATGTTCTTCCAGGTATCCGGCGTTGCGACCGGCACGACGGACGACGGATTGAAGCAGCCGGCATTGCCGAACGATGCGCCCTGGCCCGGCGATTCAGGATCGATCACCACCACATCGTGGCCGTCACGCAACAGATAGCTGGCGGTAGCGATGCCCACCATGCCGGCGCCGATAACCGCGACCTTCCTTTTCTGCGCCATATCGCCCCGATTGTTCCAGGCCGGCACTTCCTGCGCCGGTTCATGCTGGCTATTGTTGCGGCATACCCCGGATGCAGCAAGGCCGATGCCAATGATCCCGCCGAAGGACCAGATTACCATCTGTTTCGCTCACGCTGCCTACCAGATGAAGGCCAGCTTCGATGCATTGAACACCGGTATCGCCAGCTTCGAACTGCGCGAAGGGGACGAATTCGATCGTCGCGCGCACGAGGCGGACGTGATCGTGGTGTCAGGCATGTGGCACAATGGGCTGATCCCACTGGCGACGAGGCTGCGGTTCATCCAGTCGATCGGCTCGGGCACAGATCAGTTCGACAAGGCACAGCTTGCGGCGCGCGGGGTGCGTCTGGCGAGCGCAGCCGGCGTGAATGCACGCGCAGTGTCGGAGCATGTGATCTCGCTGATTCTTGCCCTGGCGCGTCGGCTCCCCGAGGCGCGCGACAACCAGGCGAAGCGGGTCTGGCGCGGCATGATCGGCGACCTGACGCAGCGGGAAGACGAGTTGACGGGCAAGACGCTGCTGATCATCGGGTTGGGACGCATCGGTGGACGGCTGGCGCAGTTGGCGAAGGCGTTCGAGATGAACGTGATCGGCTTCCGGCGCGATCCGGCAGGTGGGAGGGGAGCGGCGGATTCGGTCCACACGCTGGCCGACCTGCCAAAGTTCCTACCGCGGGCGGATTTCGTGGCGCTGACCTGTCCGCTGGTGCCCGAGACCAAGGGCGTGATCGATGCCAGGGCGTTGGGGCTGATGCGGCATTCCGCGTACCTGGTCAATGCCGGGCGCGGTGGCTGCGTGGTGGAACCGGCGCTGGTCGAGGCATTGCAGGCGGGTCGCATTGCCGGCGCCGCGCTGGATTGCACCGATCCGGAACCGCCAGAGGCTGCTTCGCCGCTGTGGGCGATGCCGAACGTCTTCATCACGCCGCACACCGGTGGCGAGACGCGCAAATATGAAGCGAATGTCAACGAAATCCTGATGGACAACCTAGAACGGATGTGGCGCGGCGAAGCGACGCTGCGCAACCAGATCGTGTGATCGAAATCGCTTCCGTCAGCAAGTGGTATGGCGAACACCGTGTGCTGACCGACTGTTCGACATCGGTCGAGCGCGGCGAGATTGTCGTGGTGTGCGGACCATCCGGCTCGGGCAAGAGCACGCTGATCAAGTGCATCAATGGCCTTGAACGGATCGACCAGGGCCAAATCATTGTCGATGGCGTGTCGGTCGGCGATCGCGGCACCAATCTGGCCAGGTTGCGCGCCCGCATCGGCATGGTGTTCCAGAGCTTCGAGCTGTATCCGCACATGACGGTGACGCAGAACATCACGCTGGCGCCGATGAAGGCGCTGAAGCGCTCGCGTGCCGAGGCTATGTCGCGCGCGCATGGCTTGTTGGAGCAGGTGGGATTGCGCGAATTCGCCGATCGCTATCCGGCGAACCTGTCGGGTGGCCAGCAGCAGCGCGTGGCGATCGCGCGTGCGCTGGCGATGGATCCGATCGCGATGCTGTTCGATGAGCCGACATCGGCACTCGACCCGGAGATGATCGACGAGGTACTGGATGTGATGACCGGCCTCGCGCGCGCCGGTATGACGATGATCGTGGTGACACACGAGATGGGCTTCGCGCGGCGGGTCGCTGATCGCGTGGTGTTCATGGACGGTGGGCTGATTGTCGAGGACACGCCGAAAGACACATTCTTTGATCATCCGCGGACTGAGCGGGCGGCACAATTCCTGTCGCGAATTCTGCACCATTGAGCGACAGGCGACCGACGGCAAGATATGAGCTGTTGCCACATGTTGGACCGTTGCGCGTCGCTCGGATCAGTGGTTAGTCTGTTCCTGCAATAGTCTGCCAGGCCGTTCCCATTTGGCGCGATCTGTATTGCGCCGGGACACGTCGGACCAAACCGACGAGTACAACATAGGCACCGGGAGCAAACGCGCATGAATGCCGCCGCAACGCGGGCTTCGATCCCAATCCATCATCACCTTTATGTCCAGGTGCTCACCGCAATCGTGATCGGCGTCCTGGTCGGCACCTTCTTCCCTGCCACCGGCGTCAGCCTGAAGCCGCTTGGCGACATGTTCATCGCAGCCATCAAGATGGTCATCGGCCCGATCATCTTCTGCACCGTGGTGCACGGCATCGCCGGTATGCAGGACATGAAGAAAGTCGGCCGCGTCGGCCTCAAGGCGCTGGTGTATTTCGAGCTGATGACCACGCTTGCCCTGGTGATCGGCCTGCTGGTGGTGAACTTCTGGCAGCCGGGCGCCGGGATGGATGTCGATGCGACGACAATCGATAGCCGAAGCATCCAGACTTACGTCTCCCAGGCGCGCAACCTGAGTGCATGGGACTACGTAGCCCATATCATTCCCAACACCGTCGTCAGTGCCTTCGCCGAGGGCGACGTGCTGCAGGTACTGTTCTTCGCCATCCTGTTCGCCTTCAGCCTGCAGTTCATGGGTGAGCGTGGCCGCCCGGTCGTGCAGTTCATCGACGCAGTGATGGATGCCTTCTTCGGCATTGTGCGCCTCATCATGCGAGCTGCGCCGATCGGCGCCTTCGGTGCCATGGCCTTCACCATCGGCCGCTACGGTCTCGGCACGCTTGTTCAGCTCGGCCAGCTCATGGCGAGCGTCTATCTCACCTGCCTGCTGTTCATTTTCGTCGCTCTCGGCAGCGTCGCAATGCTGTGCGGTTTCAACATTCTCAAATTCCTCCGTTACATCAAAGAGGAGCTGCTGATCGTACTCGGCACCTCGTCGTCCGAATCGGTGCTGCCACGCATGATGGCGCGCATGGAGCAACTCGGCTGCGATCGTTCCGTCGTTGGGCTGGTAATCCCCACCGGATACTCGTTCAACCTCGATGGCACCTGCATCTATCTGACGATGGCGGCAATCTTCCTGGCGCAGGCGACCAATACGGAACTGACCCTTTGGCATCAGATCACCATTCTGGCGGTACTGCTGCTGACGTCGAAGGGGGCGGCTGGTGTCACCGGTAGCGGCTTCATTGTGCTTGCCGCAACGCTGTCCTCGGTCGAGCACATCCCGGTTGCCGCGATCGCCCTGATCCTCGGGGTGGATCGGTTCATGTCGGAGGCGCGCGCGCTCACCAACCTGATCGGCAATGGCGTGGCGACCGTCGTCGTGGCGCGATGGGAAGGCGAACTCGATGTGGCGCGCATGCGCGCGGAATTGAACGGGGAAAGCCACGATACGCTGGCGGATCCCCACGCCACATCGGTATCCAGAGGTCAATCGTGACCGCTTGCACTGCCCAGGTCGCGGGGCCATTTTCTGCCCATGATGCAACAGCCTGAGCCCAAGGCCGACATCCTGGCGCGCCGCGATGCCATCGTGACGGGTCTTGCCGCGCTGCTGCCGCCCGAAGCGGTGATCGCCGATCCCCTGCGGCTCAAGCCGTACGAAACCGATGGGCTGCCCGCCTATCGCCAGCTCCCGCTGGCCGTCGTGCTGCCGGATACCACCGAACAGGTCGCTGCGATCATGCGATTCTGCCATGCGGAAGGCGTGCGAGTGGTGCCACGTGGCGCCGGAACGTCGCTGTCCGGTGGTGCTCTGCCGATGATAGACGCGGTGGTGATCGGGCTGATGCGGATGAACCGCATCCTCGACATCGACTACGCGGATCGTTGCGCGACCGTGCAGGCCGGCGTCACCAACATCGGCATCACCAACGCGGTGCAGGGCAGGGGCTTCTTTTATGCGCCTGATCCTTCATCCCAGCTCGCCTGCATGATCGGCGGCAACGTCAGCATGAACTCGGGCGGTGCCCACTGCCTGAAATACGGGGTCACGGCCAATAATCTCCTCGGCCTGAAAATCGTCACCGTCGATGGCGAGATCCTCCACATCGGCGGCGCGCATCTCGACGCAGCGGGCTATGACTGGCTCGGCCTGCTGACCGGCAGCGAGGGCCAGCTTGCCATCGTCACCGAAGTGACCGTGCGCATCCTGCGCGGCCCCGAAGGCGCGCGCGCCATGCTGGCGGCATTCCGCTCCAACGAAGTTGCCGGCGCCTGCGTGGATTCCATCATTTCGTCCGGCATCATCCCGGTGGCGCTGGAATTCATGGACCGTCCGGCGATCCACGCCTGCGAGGCGTTCGCCCATGCCGGCTATCCGCTCGACGCCGAGGCGATGCTGATCATCGAGGTGGAGGGCAGCGCGGCGGAGCAGGACGACCTGCTGTCACGCATCCGCACGATCTGCGAGAAGCACGATCCGCTCAGCATCAAGGTGTCGCAGTCCGCGGAGGAATCGCTGGCGATCTGGAAGGGCCGCAAGGGTGCATTCGGCGCGATAGGCCGGATCAGTCCGGACTATCTGTGCATGGACGGCGTGATCCCGACATCGCGCCTGCCCGACGTGCTGCGACGCATCGGCGAAATGTCCGATGCCTGCGGCCTGCAGGTGGCCAACATCTTTCATGCCGGCGACGGCAACCTGCATCCGCTTATCATGTTCGACGCCAACGATCCCGAAAGCTTCCACAAGGCTGAAACCTTCGGCGCCGATATCCTGAAGCTCTGTGTCGCGGTCGGCGGCTGCCTGACCGGCGAGCACGGCGTCGGCGTGGAAAAGCGCGAGCTGATGCCGGTACAATTCACCCCTGCTGAATTGGATCAGCAGCGCCGGATCAAGAGCGCGTTCGATCCAGGTTGGCTGCTGAACGCGAACAAGGTGTTTCCGCTCGCTGGTTAGCCTGGCGGCTCGTGTGACAGCGGCGGGGACAAGTGCTACCTACCGGATCGGCACGCCCCCCTTTCGGTTAACCCATTGATCCAGGCCGAGTGTTTTGGATGTTCGCACCGGCTAAGTCGGTAAGGATCGCATGACCGAGGTCATTGCGCCGGCAGACGAAGCGGCGATTGCCGACGTCGTAGCCGCGGCCGCCGCATCCCGCGAGCCACTGCTGATCTGCGGCAATGGCACCAAGCTTGGCATGCTGCGTCCGGTGCAGGCGGCGCGCAGCCTGTCCACCCGCAACCACAGGGGTGTCACGCTCTACTCGCCGAACGAACTGATCATATCGGCGCGCGCCGGTACGCCTCTCGCCGAGATCGAAGCCACGCTGGCCAGGAGCGGACAGCACATCATCGCTGAGCCACCGGACCTGTTCGGCGCGCCGGGACAGCAGACGCTGGGCGGCGTGATCGCCACCAATCTGTCAGGTCCGCGCCGCGTCGCCTGGGGCGCGATGCGCGATCACCTGCTGGGCATCCGCGCAGTGACGGGCAGCGGCGAAGTGATCCGCTCCGGCGGGCGCGTGCTGAAGAACGTGACCGGGCTCGACTTGTGCAAGCTGCTCGCGGGGAGCCATGGGACGCTGGGCGTCATGACCGAGGTGACACTGAAGGTCCTGCCGGCACCGGAAGCAGTCGGCACCGTGCTGCTGCCCGGTCTCGACCCGGTGTCCGGCGTGGCAGCACTCTCCGCCGCGCTTGGCTCGCCGTACAGCATATCCGGCGCCGCGTGGCTGCCGCCCGAAGCTGCGGGACGCGTGCCGGAACTCGCCGGTCTTGGTCGCAGCGCAACGCTGGCGCGCATCGAGGACTTCGCTGCGTCGGTTGCCTATCGCACGGCCAGGCTGCGCAACGAACTCCACCACAACGACGCGGAACTCCTCGATGACGCAACATCACGTGCAGTGTGGCGCGCGATCCGTGATCTCGCGCCACTGCGGGCCGACGCCGCCGATGCCGTATGGCGGGTGTCTGTCCGCCCTTCGGCCGGTCCGGCGGTGTTCCAGGCACTCATCGAGGCGTTCGGCGCGCGTGGTTTTCTCGATTGGGGTGGCGGCCTCGTCTGGGCCGTCGGCCCTGGCACCGCGGCGGCGCACGCGGCGGTGGAGAGTGCCTCCAGGGGTGCCGGCGGCACCTGGACGCTGGTGCGTGCGGCCGAACCACTGCGCGCGGCGGTAGACGTGATTCCGCCGGAACCGGCAACGCTGGCACGCATCACGCGGCGCGTGAAGGCGGCACTGGATCCGCATTCCATCCTGAATCCCGGCCGCATGTACGCCGGCCTGTAGGTGCCCATGTACATACCCAACGGCGCCATCGTGCCGCCGCTCATCGCGAGCTTCGTCATCCTGGCTTTCCAATATTACCGCATCGACCCAGATCGCCGCGTGTTCAATCTCCGGTTCGGTCTGATGGTGGGCGCGATCGTTCTGATGTTGGCGGCCGTCTTCATGCAGGACTGGGACATTTCGCTGATCTTTTTCGTGCTTGCCCTGTTCTGGCTCGGCCTCTCGCTCTATCTGTTGCGTTACCTGCCGCCGCCCAGACACTGAGCCATGCAGACCAATTTTACCGCGGAGCAGTTGCGCGATCCGGATACCGCTTCCTCCAATCAGGTGCTGCGTGCCTGTGTGCATTGCGGCTTCTGCACCGCGACCTGTCCGACGTTTCTGCTGCTGGGTGACGAACTGGATAGTCCCCGCGGGCGCATCTACCTGATCAAGGACATGCTGGAGACCGGACGCCCAGCCACCGAGGAGGTGGTGCGGCATGTCGATCGCTGTCTGTCCTGCCTGGCCTGTATGACCACGTGTCCATCCGGCGTGAACTACATGCATCTGGTCGATCACGCCCGCGGCTATATCGAGCAGACCTATCGCCGGCCGTGGCACGAGCGCCTCCTGCGCGCGTTGCTGGGTGCGATCCTGCCGCGGCCGACGGTATTTCGCGCATCATTGCTCGCCGCGCGCATCGTCCGGCCAATGGGTTCGCTGATCCCGGGCTCCGGTCATCTGGCGCGGCGCCTCCGCGCCATGCTGGATCTGGTGCCGGACAGCCTGCCGGCGCCAAGTGCGCTCGCCGCGCCGCAGGTCTATCGCGCGTCGGGCGAACGGCGAGCACGCGTCGCGTTGCTGGCCGGCTGCGCGCAGCAGGTTCTGGCACCGCAGATCAACGACGCGACGATCCGCCTGCTGACTCGAAGCGGCGTGGAGGTGGTGGTGGCGCAAGGTTCCGGCTGCTGTGGCGCCTTGACGCATCATATGGGCCAGCACGCCGCGGCAATGCGCAGCGCGCAGGCAAACATCGAGGCGTGGAGCCGGCAGATCGACGACGATGAGCTGGATGCCGTCGTGATCAACGCCTCCGGCTGCGGCACCACGGTGAAGGACTACGGGTTCATGTTTCGCTCCGAAGCGGAACCTCTGAGCAGCCAGGCGGCACGCATCTCCGCAATCGCGTGCGACATCAGCGAATTCCTCGTGCGTCTCGGCTATGCCCCGACGCGGGAGCGACCCGACCTGACCGTGGCCTATCACTCTGCGTGCAGTTTGCAGCATGGTCAGCAGGTGACCACCCAGCCGAAAACCCTGTTGCGCAGCGCCGGATTTACCGTGGTCGAACCGGCGGAGCCGCACATCTGCTGCGGCTCCGCCGGAACCTACAATTTGTTGCAGCCGGAAATCGCCGGACGTCTGCGCGAACGCAAGCTAGGCAATCTGCGGGCCACTGGCCCGGACCTGATCGCTGCCGGCAATATCGGGTGCCTGACGCAACTGGCCGGTGGCGGAATTCCGGTGGTGCACTCGATCGAGCTGCTCGACTGGATGGCTGGTGGTCCCGCGCCTGAGGCGCTCGCGCAACTGCGAACCCGGGCCGCCATGTGATGCTTGCGTTTGCCCATCCCCACGCGCCAGCATCGGGCATGCGACGCTGCCTGCTGTTGATCCTGCTGCTGTCCGCGGCACCCACGTTCGCCCAGACCACGGGCGGCCCGGCCGCAGAAAAGCGTGCGGCCCTGGACAAACTGCTCGGCACGCTGAAATCGGCGCCGAGTGAGGACGTTGCCGGCCCACTCGAACAACAGATCCGGCAGCTTTGGCTGAATTCCGGTACGCCCGCCGTGACGCTTTTGATGAGCCGCGGTTTGCGTGAGATGAAGGCCGATGCCAGCCAGGATGCTATCGAGGACTTCACTGCCGCGATCACACTCGATCCAAATCTGGCGGAGGCGTACCACCAGCGCGCCATCGCCCGCTTCGCCGCCGGCGACACGCCGGGCGCGATCACCGACATCGAGGCGGCGCTTCAGCACGAGCCGCGGAACTTTGCTGCGCTTGAGACGCTCGCGGCAATTTCCGAGGCGCGCAAGGATTGGAAGGGCGCCTATGCGGCCTGGCAGAAGGTACTGGAGATCGATCCAAAGTCGCCCGGCGGCCAGGAGCGCCTGAAGGATCTGCGCCGCCACGCGCTTGGCGAAGAAGCGTAACCGGCGTTCCTGATACGGCGGCCAGACGCCGGGGATGCACTGAACACGAAGGCGTCAGTGCGACCCATGATTAGGGCCTTGTAATGACTGCAGGTCGTCGCGATATCGGTTGAGTTGGCAGGCGATACGATCTCAAACTCGCCCCAACCCACGCCCACAGCGTGTCCTGGCCAAACATCTTGATATGCGATGTGTGATTGCGATTGCAGGCCATGGGAGCCTCGCAACGGCGTCATGCAGTTCGCCCATACTCATCTCGATCCGACAACTGGAAATCCACACCATGTCTCGCAGCATTGCCACGACGCTGGTCTTCGCCAGCCTCGCGCTGGTCCTGGTTGGCTGCGGCTACAGCCCGGGCGATCGCGCCGCCTCGGGGGGTTTGATTGGCGCCGGCGCTGGAGCGGGGATCGCGGCCGTTACCGGCGGCAGCCCTCTCACTGGCGCGTTGGTCGGCGGTGCCGTGGGTGCCGTTGGTGGCGCGGTGACCAGCCACAACGACGTCAATCTCGGCCGCCCGATCTGGCGCTGATGCCAGCCCGACAGTTTCCCAATCACGCTGATAGCTACCCAAGGAGTCCACATCATGCGCACAAAACTCTCGATCGCCTTGACTCTCCTCGTCCTGATCGCCGCCGCACCGTTGCTGGGCGCGTGCCACACGACTGCCGGCGCCGGTGAAGACATTTCCGCCACTGGTCACGTGATTACGCACAGCGCAGAAAAAAATACACCGTAACGATCGGCGCCCTTGCCGGATCATTCGAACAACCGGGAGAACGGCTTTGGCCAAAGAGCGTAATCGCGGCAATCGCGAAGCCAAGAAGCCGAAGGGGGGGAAGAAGCCTGTTCAGACTGCTTCGACCTTTCTTCGTCCGCAGCCCTCAAGCACGCCGCCAGCAACCAAGCAAAGCAACAAATGATATGGACAAGGACAGAGTGATCGGCGCCGGCAAGCAGATTATCGGCTCGATGAAGCGGCTTGTCGGCAAGCTCGTCGGCGATGCCAAGCTGCAGGTGGACGGCAACGCCGAACAGGTTGCAGGCAAGCTGCAGAATGCCACCGGCAGCGTGAAGGACACGCTGCAACATTAGGAACTCCAGATCATGCCCACCATCCTTCTCATCATCATCATTCTCCTGCTCATCGGCGTGCTGCCAACCTGGCCGCACAGCGCCAACTGGGGCTACTTCCCCAGCGGTGGTCTCGGCGTGGTGCTGATCATTGTGGTGGTGCTGCTGCTTACCGGGCGAATCTGAGTTCTATCGGAACCAAACAAACTTTCATTCAGAGGCATCACCATGCGCACGTCCCTTCGACAGACAGTCATCGCGACCACTGCCATCATCGGCCTGAGCGCATTTGCTGCGGTCGCGGCGCCGCCGGCATCCGGCGATCCCACTGTGGTTCACCCGTCCGTCACCACAAACGGTCAGCCCACTTCCACCGCACATATGATGGAGGGCAAAATCGAGCAGCGGATCGCCGATCTGCATGCCAAGCTGCAAATCTCGCCGGCGCAGCAGCCTCAATGGGACCAGTTCAGCCAGCTGATGCGCGACAACGCACGGAGCATGGATCAGAGCTTCCAGCACCGTGTCCAGACCATGCCGAGCATGACTGCGACGGAGAACATGCAGTCATACGCGGACGTTTCTATGGCGCATGCGCAGGACGTTGAGAAGCTGGTGCCCGCATTCCAGGCGCTGTACGGCACGATGTCCGACAGCCAGAAGCGCATGGCTGATCAGGTGTTCCGCGACGATGCCAATCATGGCGATCAGGCTCGGCGCGGATAGGAGAAGGCAGATGATTAATCGGACAACAGGCCGTCTCGCTCGCGTCAAGTCGCGTCATGCGATGTTCCTCGCCCTCGCCGCAGCGACCCTCACCGGAACGCTGGTCTATCCGGCCTATGCGGACAACGACCACGACAAATGGGACAAGCGGAGGCATGAACCCACACGGGTCGAACATCGCTACTACAGCGATTACCGTCAGCCTGTGTACTACACCGCACCGCCAGTGGTTTACGCGCCGCCTGGCGTATCGCTCAACCTGAACTTTCCGCTGTATCGCTGACGCCGAACGGCGGTAATCCGACAGCGATGCCAGGCCTCCGTCGCGATGCGCGCGCCGCCTTGTGCAAGGGATTGCATCCATGCGTTATGTAAAAGAATTGCGACCGCCCGTTGCTTGGCATGACCGCGCTGTCGGCTCCGGCCCAGGTGCCGTCCGGTGCCGACCCGGCCACGGGCGCACGGCCTGGCCATCAGATCGGCGTCGGCGACTCCTTGCCGCGCTCCGGCAAGGCAAGCAACATCGTACCTGCTGACACGCGCTCCACCATTGCCCCGACACTGCCGATGGCGACAGTCGGTGACGATGCGGCGTCACGTGACTATCTGAAGGCTGTCCGTGCATCGCTCGTCGCCGGCCGCACCGGACAGGCGCAGCAATCGCTCGAGATGGCCGAGACAAGGGTGCTCGATCGCTCGGTACGGCAACGCGAGACGGATACGCCGAGCCACAGCCAGCTGGTGTCCCGAATCCGGGAGGCTCGCCACGCACTGGGTGGCGGCGACCGCACGCAGGCCATCCAACTCATCGACCTGGCGTTGGCGGGCTGAAGCCGGCGCTTGTTCATCGATACAAACGCCACTTGACGGATGTGGCATCGGACGATCGGGTTGAGCAGCCCGATCGTCCGAAACTCGTCCAGGTGATGGGACCCGGCCTGATCACCGGTGCCTCGGATGGCGATCCCAGCGGCATCGCCACCTACTCGCAAGTCGGCGCGCAATTGGCTATGGGCTGGTTTGGACGCTGGTGTTCAGCAATCCGCTGATGGCGGCCATCCAGGAGATCAGCGCCCGCATCGGCCGTGTTACCGATGTGAAGCAGACACCCACCGATCGCGAGGACCGGCAGGTCATCGAATTTCACAAGTGCTTCGACCAACTCGTGTCGCGCCATGGCCGCTACCGGTCCGTCAGCCTCAATTCGATGCGGCGGTTCTTGGCATACGCCTCGGGTGTGTCCGCCGGGTCCAGCGGCTCATTGTCGGCAAATCCTGTCGCCGCCAGATGCTCGGCCGGCACGCCATCGGCAATCAGCAGCTTCACCACGGTGATGGCGCGGGCCGCAGACAGCTCCCAGTTTGACGCGAACGCGAATGAGCCCTTGATGGGCTGGCGATCGGTGTGGCCGTCAACCCGCATGATCCAATGGATGTCGGGCGGAATCTCCGCGGCGATATCCTTGATGGTGACTGCCAGTGCGGTGATCCCCGCCTGGCCAGCCGGGGTCAGGTCCGCACTGCCGAGCGGGAACAGCACTTCGCTCTGGAAGACGAAGCGATCGCCGACGATCTGAATGCCGGGACGGTTCGCCAGGACCTGCCGCAGTTTGCCGAAGAACTCGCTGCGGTAGCGCTGCAACTCCTCCACCTTGCTCGCCAGCGCCGTATTCAGCTTCTCGCCCAGATTGGCGATCTGCGTATCCTTCTCATGCCCCTGCGTCTGTGCCAGCGAGAGAGCGTTGGCAACCGAGGTGAGCTGCGACTTCAACTCGTCCACCTGTTGGTTCAGCAGTGCGATCTGCGCGCGCGCGGAATCGCCCAGCCGCTTCTCGTCGGCCATTTGTGCCGCCACCGCGGCGTTGCGCTGCTGATCCGTCACCGCGCGGGCGGCGGCATCCTGGGCCTGCTTCTCCAGCGTATCCCGGAGCGCGGCGAGTGCGCGGTTCTGCTCGGCCAGTTTCGCGAGGTCGGACAACCGTGCCGCAATGGTGTCCTTGTCGGCCTTCACCGTCTTATCCAACTCGGCCATTTGGCGCTGCATTTCGGCAAGCCGCGCCTGGGCGTCGACCAGCTGCCGATTGGTGTCATCGAGCTGTGCAGCCGAGGCCTGCGTCTGCTGCGTGCTCGCCGAAAGCTGACGGCGCGTCTCGGCAAGCTGCGTCGCCACAGTCGCGGTCTCCTGCCTCGCGGCATCGGTGCGCCCTGCGGCCGCCGAGAGGTCCTTCTGCAACTGGTCTACCCGCGCCGCACCCGACTGCACCTGAAGCGCGGCGTCGGCGAGCTGCTGCGCCAGGCGGTCACGTTCCGTGCGCAGAGCGTCACGGTCAGTACCCGCGCGCTCTGCCTGTTCCTTCAGTGCGTTGAGTTGCTGTGCGAGCGTGTCGCGCGCAGTACTCGCCGCCGTCAGCTCGCGGTTGAGCTGGGCGATAGATTGCTGCAGGTCGGCGCCGCGGCCGCGCTCCAGCGACAGCATGTCGCTGACCTCGGCGAGTTGGCGGTTCACCCGGTCTAGCTGCTTGTCGCGTCCCGAGAGCACGACCGACAGAAAGGCCTGCGCCAGCACGAACACCAGCAGCACGAAGATGATGACCATCAGCAGTGTGGACAGCGCGTCCACGTAACCGGGCCACGGGGACAGCCCGTTGTCGCCGCCGCGGCGACGAACTTGCAGCGCCATGGTCAGCGCTGCTCGTCTGCCAGGGCGGCGACCGTCCTGGTCAGGATGCGGAGGTCATTGCGCAGTTCCGCGGTGGCCTGCGCGCGACCCTGTTCGGCATCGGCCAGCAGGCGCTGCAGGTAAAGCTCGATATTCCGCAAATGCGCGCGCGCCGCATCGTCGAAGCCAGATTCTCGCCGCTGATCGGCAAATCGCTGCAATGCCGGCGCGATCGACGCCTGTGCCTCGGCGATGCGCAGCATCAGTTGCTGGCTGGTGCGCATCGCATCCGACAGCGTGGCGATATGCTCGGACAGCGCCAGGACGGCCTGATTTGCCTGGGCGCGGCCGTCCTCGCCGCGCTGCAGGATGCGCTGCAGGTTCTCCATGTTCTCGGCGGTCTGCTCCAGCAGGGCCTGCACATAGACCGGCACGGAGCCGTCGCCCTCGGCCAGCACGCCCGAGGAGAGCCGGGTCAGGCCGGCCAGCCATTCCTCCAGCTCGTTGAAGAAGCGATTCTGCGCCTGGCCCGCCGTGAGATCGAGGAAGCCCAGCACCAGCGCTCCGGACAGGCCGAACATCGAGGCAGAGAAAGCCGTGCCCATGCCGGCGAGCGGCCGCGCCAGCCCGGTCTTGAGCTGCTCGAACAGCGCGTTGAGGTCACCGGAACCGACCGACATCCCGGCAATCACGTCGGACACCGCGCCAACGGTCTTCAGCAGGCCCCAGAAGGTGCCCAGCAGGCCGAGGAAGATCAGCAGGCCAGTCATGTACCGGGAGAGTTCGCGGCTTTCGTCGAGCCGCGAGGCGATGCCGTCGAGCAGGCTGCGCATCGCGGTGGCGGAGAGGGTAAAGCGCGCCTGGTCGGTGCGGCTGTGCGCCTCGCGTGCGGCGAGCATGCTGGCCATCGGTGCGAGCAGCTTCGGCGAGGGGAGGGAGGCAAGCCGTGGGCGCGCCGTCTGGTAGGTCTCGAGCCAGGTGACCTCGGGCGACAGGCGCATCACCTGGCGCAGATTCCAACCGATGCCGATCAACAGGACCAGCAGGATCAGGCTGTTGAGTACCGGATTGTTGCCGAACGCCGTGAGCAGGACGGGCGACAGCACACCGGCGACGATCAGCACCGCCACGAGGAATGCCGCCATCCGAAGCAGGTAGGTATTCGGACGGGTCACGGTTGCGGGCTCTTATCGGCTGGTGGCGTCGATCCCGGGGCGCTGGCCGGCGTGCCCGCGGGCGCGTTGCCACCCAGCACCGCAAGATCCACCCGATCCGGCGTCTTGTCACCGTCGGGCGCGCCTAGTGCGCGGACGTAGATGTGGGACGAACTGACGCCATCGGCGATCAGCGCGCTCCGCACGGCCAAGGCACGCGCCAGGGAGAGCCGTCGCGCGGTCGATGGGTCCTCCGGCGTGCCGGCGGCATACGCGACCACGTTGAAGCTGGTGTCGGCACCAGCGGGTGACGCCTGTACGAGGTCATGGATGGCCGCGGCGCTCGCCGGGCTCAGATCGGCCTGGCCGCCGCCGAATGTCACCCGCAACCCGCCGCCACTCTGGCTCGCCGAACTGTTCGCCGTATCGGAGATCGGTGGTGGAGGCGGTGGCGTCGCCTGCGCGGGAGGCGGTGGGGGTGCGATTGGCGCGAGCGCGACGCTGGACGGTGGTGCAGTGGGCAGCGTCGCCGCCGGCGGCGTTGGCGTTGCGGCCGATGGCGCGGGATTTGCTGCCGCCGAGGCCGGGGTTGGCGTGGAAGGTGTCGGGCTGGCCGCCGGAGCGGCTGCCGGGGCTGGCGCGGGCGATGCGCTGGCCTGCCCGTTTGCCGGTTTCTTCGATTTCGCAGCGGCAAGAGGATGTGGCGCGGGCTGTGGCCGCGTTCGGTGCGCCGGCGGCTGCGGTGCCGCCGGTTTGGCGCCTGGCAGGGCGTCGAGCGCATGCAGGTCAACAGTCACCTGCGCCAGTGCAGGTGCGGCCGCGCAGAGCAGGCCGGTGAGCAGGAGAACGTGTCGCATACGCGCCAGAATACCGGGGACAGACGTGGGATGACAGTGAACGAGACTGTCACCTATCATCGGTATAGTGACTTCTCGCGACGCCCTCCATCACAGCTTCGCTGAGTACAGGGTGAAGGTGTGGGTTGCCGGCGACGACGTCGCCTGTCTCGCGTGGGTCCTTGCCGGCGGGGTCTGTGGCAAAGCCGCCGGCCTCCCGTACCAACAGCAGGCCAGCCGCCATATCCCAGCGTTTGAGCCCGAGCTCCCAAAATCCGTCATAGCGGCCGGCGGCCACCCAGGCCAGGTCGAGTGCTGCAGCGCCGAAACGTCGGATCCCGGCGACCTGTGGCATCAGTTGACCGAGCGTGCGGGCAAATGCCAGCCGGCGATGGGCAGCGACCGCGGCGAACGGAATTCCGGTGGCGAGAACGGCGTCCTTCAGTTCGCGCCGCGCGGATACGCGCAGCCGGCGTTCGTTGACGAAAGCGCCCCCGCCCTTTTCCGCCCAGAACAACTCGTCCACCGCGGGGGCATAGATCAGGCCCGCCGCCACCTCGCTGTCGCCACCCGCCAGGCGGCGCTCGAGCGCGATGCTGATCCCCCAATGCGGAATGCCGTGGAGGAAGTTGGTGGTTCCATCGAGTGGATCGACCACCCAGCGCCATGCCCAATTGTCGGAGCCGGACGCACCTGACTCCTCCATCAGGAAAGCGTAGCCCGGGCGTGCCTTGTTCAACTCTTCGCGCAAGGTCTGCTCGGCGCGGATATCGGCCTGCGAGACGAAGTCGGACGGTCCCTTCACCGAGACCTGCAGCTGCTCGACCTCGTTGAAGTCGCGCAGCAGCCGCCTGGACGCCTTTTGCGCAGCGTTTGCCATCACGGTCAGATGCGGTGAGAGGCGGAGTGCCATCCTGGTGGGCCCTTCAGCCCTTGGCACGCTCCACGTAGCTGGAGTCCTCGGTCTTCACGACGATTTTCTCGCCCGTCTCAATGAACGGCGGGACCGAGGTTTTCACACCATTGGACAGCCTGGCCGGCTTGTAGGACGACGCTGCAGTCTGGCCCTTCACCACCGGATCGGCCTCGACCACTTCGAGCACCACCGTGGGGGGCAGATGGATGCCGACCGGCTCACCCTCGACCAGGTCGATGACCACCCGCATGTTGTCCTGCAGGAACGGTGCCTGGTCGCCAAGCAGATCCAGTGGGACGTGAGTCTCTTCGTAGGTCTCCGGGTCCATGAGGACCAGGTTGGTACCGTCGGTATAGGAGTAGTTGAACTCCCTGTTGTCGGTCATCAGCCGCTCGACGGTATCGGCGGTCCGCCAACGCTCGTTGGTCTTGTTGCCGGATTTGAGGTCGCGCATTTCCACCTGGATGAAGGCCCCGCCCTTGCCAGGGGTGATGATCTGCTGCTTCAGCACGGTCCAGCGACGGCCCTCGTGCTCGATAACCTGACCGGCACGGATCAGGTTCGCCTGCTGTTTCATTGTAAAAGAGCCTGTGTCGATGGTTTGGGGGTGCCGGCTTCTAGACCGGGCCGGCTTGTGGGGCAAGGTAACTTGAGGCCTGCGCGCCTCGCTCACCCGAGGTGGTGTCAAGCGCCCTATACCGCAACAGCCGATGTGTCGGCAGGGGAATGTGACGCTACCCGGACGACGCGGCCCCGCTGTCGGCTGCAATCGGCCATATCACCCCTGTCGGGTCGCGTACGTGATCGTCCGGTACCAGGTAGTCGGGGCCGATCGGCACCTTCCCGTGGCCGCCTGGAATATCCAGGACATAAGTCGGCCACGCGAGGCCGCTGACGCGACCGCGCAATTGGGCGAGCAGGCGTCGACCTTCCTCGATCGGCACGTGGAAACGCGCAGTGCCCGGCGCCGGGTCGAGCTGGTGCAGGTAATATGGCTTCACCCGGGCAGCCAGCATGGTGCGGAACAGTGCTTCCAAAGCCCCTGCACTGTCATTGACGCCGTGCAGCAGCACAGACTGGCCAAGTACCGGAATGGCCTGGGCCTGCAGGCGGCGGATCGCTGCCTTGGCCTCGACGGTGAATTCGCGGGCATGGTTGGCGTGCAGCACCACCCACATCGCCTTCTCAGTGGCGAGCGAAGCGGCCAGCGCGTCGGTGACCAGCGCAGGGTCAGCGACCGGCACGCGCGTATGCACGCGCAGGATCTCGATATGCGGGATGGCGGACAGCGCCGCGACAATCGACGCGAGGCGGCGTGGTGACAGCATCAGCGGGTCGCCGCCGGAAAGGATCACCTCGCGGATTGCCGGCCGGGAGGCGAACCACGCGTATGCTGCCTGCAACTCGGCCTCGGTCAGCAGGCCGCCATCGGGACCGACATGTTCGCGGCGGAAGCAAAAGCGGCAATACACTGGGCAAATCAGCAGCGGCTTCAGCAGCGCTCGGTCGGGATAGCGGTGCACCACACCCTTGATGGGCGACAATGCATCATCCGCGATCGGATCGGCGCGTTCGTGCCATGCGAGGTTGAGCTCGGCCGAATCAGGAATGAACTGCAGTCCGATCGGATCGTCTTGCCGCTCGATCAGGGCGCGGATCGTGGCCGGGATCGCGACGGCGTAACGTTGTCCCACCGCTGCCACCGCATCGCGTGCGTCGGGCGTGACCAGCCCCGCGGCGACGAGGGCATCGGCATCGCGCAGCGTCGGCCGATCAGGAGCAGCGGCGGTGGTCATGGCGGCAGGGAATAATCCCCGCCGCCGTGCCACGCTAGTAGTAGGTGTGGAACCCGCCGCCGAACAGCAGGAACAGGACAAGGATCAGGACGATCAGGCCCAGCCCGCCGCCATAATGGGCGCCGCCGTAATATCCGGAGCGGTATCCGTAGTAACCGCCGCCACCGAACAGGAGAAAGATAACAAGAATGAGAAGTAACAGTCCCATGTCATCCCCCTTTCAGGGTTGCAGGAACCAGTTTGGTGCGAACCGAGGTCGTACCGTGGTCCGATTGTGGCCATGCCGCGGCGAAGCTTTCGCAACGGTCACAATCGCGCCAGAACCTGTCGTGCCGATGTCCTGCCGGCACCGAGACAAGGGGAAACCGCTGCCATGACCCTGCCGAAATGGCATCCCGAAAGCCTTGCCGCCCGCCGCCCCTTCCTGCGTCGGCGAACGCAACTGGTGGAGGCGACGCGCGCATTCTTCGTGGCCCGCGGCTACGCCGAGGTGGAAACGCCATACGCGGTGCCGACACCCGGTGAAGAGGTGCACCTGCGCGCTTTTCGCACCGAGCGCGAGTTCACCGACGGGCAACGCCGGCCGCTCTGGCTGCATACCAGCCCGGAATTCGCCATGAAGCAGCTCCTGGTGGCGGGGGCCGGTCCGATCTTCCAGCTTGCCCGGGTTTGGCGGAACGGCGAGGGCAGCGACCTGCACGCAGCCGAGTTCACCATGCTGGAGTGGTATCGGCCGGGCGCCGACATGGACGCATTGATCGAGGAGGCGTCTGCCTACCTGCGGGCGGTCCTGCCGACCGTCGTGACCTGCCGCGGAGTCACCACCGACCTGTCGCGTATCGAGCGCCTCACCATGGCCGACGCGTTTGACCGCCATGTCGGCGCCGATGTGCTGGCAACCGGCGGCGATGCAAGCGCCCTTGCGGCCGCTGCCGGTACGCGCCTGCGCGAGGGCGAGATATGGGAGGATCTGTTCTTCCGCCTGCTGCTGGAGCGGATCGAGCCGCAGATCGGCCGCGCGCATCCCACGTATCTGACCCACTGGCCGGCTGCCCAGGCCGCGCTTGCACGCCGCGATCCGGCGGACCCACGCGTCGCCGAGCGGTTCGAGCTGTTTGTCTGCGGCATCGAGTTGGCCAACGCCTTCGTCGAGTTGACCGATGCCAGTGAGCAGCGTGCTCGTTTCGAGGCCGATCGGGCACGTCGCCATGCGCTTTCCGGCCCCGATTGGCTGCTCGATGAGGATTTTCTGGCCGCGCTTTCGTTTGGAATGCCGCCATCGGCGGGTATCGCTCTGGGCTTCGACCGCCTGGCAATGATTGCCGCTGGGGCCGACCGCATCGAACAGGTCCTGTGGCTAGCGCCGGGTGACCGATGATGAGTGGTCAGCAGTCGGAATGACCTTAAGTAAGGGCCCTGCCCGGGAGTGCGTCCGATGCACCGCGTTGCCCTGCTGCTACTGACCGGCCTGCTGGCCGGCTGTGCCGACCAGCTTGCTGCCCGCCAGGCCGCGCTCGGCCGCCTCGTCGGGCAGCCTGAGGCTGCACTGGTGCAGCAAATGGGGGTCCCCACAAGGAGCTATGAAACCGGGGGTGTGAAGTATCTTGCCTACGACGACCATCGCGTTGACATCGTGCCAGGGTTCCCGAACTACAATCCGTTCTTCACCGGGTGGTACGGCGGCGGGTTCCCGCCACAGGTGATCGATCTGCGGTGTGAGACGACGTTCGAGGTCACTGACGGCGTAGTGAAAGCGTTCACGCTGCGCGGCAATGCCTGCGGGTGATGTTCAGCCCGGCAGTGGTCGCATCAAACGTGCAGCGAACCGGTTGACCCAGCCGAGCCACACTTCGTCAACGCGGGCGCACACGTAAGCGAAGCCGATCACCGCGGGAGCATAGATCGCGGCGACCATCAGCAATGTTTGTTGGTGCGACGCTGCGGGACGGAATGCGATGAACAAGCCGCAGGCCAGCGAGCACAGCAGGGGGAAATGGAACAGGTAGACCGGGAATGACAGGCGGCCGAGCAGACGGAATGGTGGTGACGCCAGCGACCGCCCGAGCCGGTCGTTGCCGACCAGCCCGAGAATGATCAGCACTCCGCTTGCCGTATGGATGGCGATCCGGTCGAACCGCATGGGTCCCGGATCCTTCACCGCGGCGAGCCCCGCATAGGCGCCGCGCGGCTCGAGATAGCCGAACAGGAAGATGCCCAAAGCGATGCAGGCTAGTGCGAGCCCTGATGGGAGGCGCACATCATAGCGTGACATAATCCATGCCAAGCCG
>DATAPW010000279.1:0-11696 GCA_036265005.1 Acetobacteraceae bacterium
GTATTGCGGCTTGGACCCATAGGGGACGAGACGCTGATTGCCCGCCCACTGGGCCTGTTGCGCATGGTCAACGCTGCCAGTCCCGCCTATCTGGCGCGCTATGGCGTCCCTCGATCGCTAGAAGATCTCCAGCGTCAGGAACATCGGACAATTCATTTTTCGACGATGCTGGGCGCAAGACCCATTGGGTGGGAATATCCGGACGGCGACAGCTTCACGACGCTTCAGTTGCCAGGTGCACTCCACGTCAGCAGCGCGCAGACCTACGAAGCCGCTGCCCTCGCCGGCCTTGGCCTGATTCAGGCGCCACTCTTGGGGATTGGCCGATACTTAGAGAGTGGAGCGCTTGTGGAGATCATACCCAATTTTCGTCGCCGGTCGCTCGCCGTGTCCCTCGTCGTAGCACATCGAGGCAATCTGTCGCGCCGAGTCCGCGCATTCATGAGATGGATCGAAGATGTGCTGACGCCGCATCTGGAATAGCGAGATGAACATCTTCGTCCTGCCTTCGCAATCAATATTTTGAAGGATTGCCTCGCAGGCCGCCCAATGGCCGACTTGGGATCGCTGGCTGCCTCAGTCCCCCCTACCCCACCAGCCCGGCAATCGCCGCCCGCACGTCCTCCACCCCCATCCCCGTCTCGCTGCTGGTCACCAGCACGTCCGGATGCGCCGCCGGATGCCGCCGTGCCAGCGCCACCACCTCGGCGACCTTCCGCTCCAGCGCCGCCAGCTTCACCCCATCCGCCTTGGTCAGCACCAGCTGGAACGTCACCGCCGCCCGGTCCAGCAGCTCCATCACCGCGGTATCGGCCTCCTTCAGTTCGATCCGCGCATCCAGCAGCAGCATCACCCGACGCAGCGTCGGCCGGCCGCGCAGGTAGTCGAACATCAGCCCCTGCCAGTCCTGCTTCACCGCGCGCCCGGCGCGCGCATAGCCATAGCCAGGCATGTCCACCAGCGTCAGCCGCCCGCCCAGATCGAAGAAATTCAACTGCCGCGTCCGCCCCGGCGTATCCGACACCCGGGCCAGCGCGCGCCGCCCGGTCAGCGCATTCAGCAGCGACGACTTGCCCACATTGGAGCGCCCGGCAAACGCCACCTCAGGGCCGGCCACCGGAGGCAACTGGTCCAGCCGCTGCGCCGCATAGAAGAACCGGCACTCCGCGGCGAACAGCGTCCGCCCCGCCTCGATCGCGGCTGCGGCTTCCTCGTCGGTCAGGTGCGCGCGAGCCCCGGCCGCGCCAGCCGCGTGCGCCGCATGATCAGCCATTGCTGCGCGATCGACAGCAGGTTGTTCCAACTCCAGTAGATCACCAGCCCCGCCGGGAAACGCGCCAGCATGAAGGTGAAGATGATCGGCATGAACTGGAACATCCGCGCCTGCACCGGATCCGGCGGCGGCGGGTTCAGCTTCTGCTGCAGGAACATCGTCAGGCCCATGATCAGCGGCCACGCGCCCAGGTGCAGGAACGGCGAGATCGTCGTCGGATCGAACGGGATCAGCCCGAACAGGTTGAAGACGTTGGTCGGGTCCACCTGCGACAAATCATGGATCCAGCCGAAGAACGGCGCCTGGCGCATCTCGATGGTGACGAAGATCACCTTGTAGAGCGAGAAGAACACCGGGATCTGCACCACCATCGGCAGGCAGCCCGAGGCCGGGTTCACCTTCTCGGTGCGGTACAGCGCCATCATCTCCTGCTGCATGCGCTGCGGTTCGTCCTTGAACCGTTCGCGCAGCGCCGTCATCTTCGGCGCCAGCAGCTTCATCTTGCTCATCGAGCGATACGAGTAGTTGGCCAGCGGGAAGAAGATCGCCTTGGCGAACACGGTGAACACCAGGATCGCCAGGCCGAAATTCCCCAGCAGGCTGTTCAGCCAGTCGAGGCAATAGAAAATCGGCTTGGTCAGGAAATAGAACCAGCCGAAATCCACCGCCTTGTCGAAGTTCGGAATGTGGTCCTCGGCCTGATACCGGTCGAGCAGCCGCACGATCTTGGCGCCGGCGAACAGCCGCGACGGCAGCGCCGCCTCGCCGCCGGGCGCCACCGTCTGCGGATCCTGCGTGACATAGTCCACCTGGTAGTGGTCGCCGTTCTCGCTGATGTGGCGGAAGTTCACCGTGGATACGATCGACTGGTCAGGGATCAGCGTGGTCAGCCAGTACTTGTCCGTGATGCCGGCCCAGCCGCCGGTCGAGGTGGCGTCATAGGCGATGCCGTTCCTCTTCTCGCCCTCGCTCTTCGCCTTGGCGTAGTTGGTCTCCTGCAGCGTGCCGTCGACCACGCCGAGCAGGCCCTCGAACAGAATGTAGTAGCCGGCCACCTCGGGCGTGTAGTCGCGCCGGATGCGCGCCCAGGGGAACAGCTTCACCGGCGCGCCGGTGGCGTTCTTCACCGACTGCCGCACGGTGAACATGTAGTCGTCATCGACCGACAGCGCGATCTGGAAGGTCAGGCCGGCGCCGTTGTCCCACGACAGCGTCACCGGATGGCCGGCGCTCAGCGTATCGGCAGAACCGGTCCACACCGTGTCGTTGTCGGGCAGCTTCACCGTCTCGCCGGGCGCGGCGCTCCAGCCATACTGCACGTAATACGGCTCGGGATCGGACCGCGGTTCCAGCAGCCGGACATTCGGCGAGTTCGGCTGCAGCGTCTCGCGATAGTCGGTCAGCACCAGGTCGTCCAGCCGTGCGCCCAGCAGGCTGATCGAGCCGCGCACCCGAGGCGCGGCGATCTGCACCCGCGGCACTACTTTGGGCACCGCCGGTGTGGTGGTCGTGGCGGCCGCGCCCAGCGAACCCTGCGCCGGCGTCTGGCCCGAGTTCTTCGGCGTGGTTTCCGTGCTGGCGGTCTGCTGCGGCGGGACCGGCGGCTTCGGCAGATGCGGCGCCACCAGCAACTGGAAGCCCAGCAGGATGGCCACCGAGATCGCAATCGCCAGGAACAGGCGCTTTTGGTCCATTACGCCCCCGCTCGGCCGTTGCAGTCGCAGCCGGGGACCGGGTCGTAGCCGCCCTCGTGCCATGGATTGCAGCGCAGGATGCGGCGCGCCGCGAGCCCGCTGCCGCGCAACGCGCCGTGGCTGCGGAACGCCTCGATCGCGTAGTCGCTGCAACTCGGCAGGAACCGGCAATTGGCGCCGATCACCGGCCGGATCGTCCACTGGTAGGCGCGCACGGCACCCACCGCGAGATGCGCTGCCGGGGTCATGCCACGCCGGCCTTAACCAGGGCGCGCCGCACATCGTCCTGCAGCGCGGTGAACTTGCGCCCGCGCGTGCCCTCGCGGCCGATCAGCACCAGGTCTACGCCGGCGACGGGTTGCGCCGCCAAGACCAGCCTGGCGGCTTCCTTCAGGCGGCGGCGAGTGCGGTTGCGGGTCACGGCGTTGCCGATCTTCTTCGTCACAGTGAAACCAAGCCTTGCGGGCCCTGCGTCGTCGCGCGGCAACGCCTGCAGCACGAGGCCCGGCATCGGCGCCTTGCGCCCCTTGGCCGCCGCGCGCAGGAACTCGGCACGGCGCGTCAGGCGGCCGGGCGCGGCCAAGCTCGCCGCCCGATCAGGCCGACAGGCGCTTGCGGCCCTTGGCCCGGCGGTTGGCCAGCACCTTGCGGCCTCCCACGGTAGCCATGCGGGAGCGGAACCCATGCCGCCGCTTGCGGACCAGCTTCGACGGTTGATAGGTGCGCTTCACAGCCGCTTCTCCGATGATGCCTGGCGTCCCGCGCGAACGCGGGTCGGGGCCCCCAACCCGGGTGCCCGTCGCAGGCGGCGGCTTATAGGGGGGCGGTCATGGGCCGTCAATCGCGGCTCGAAGGCCAGGGGCTCTGCCCCTGGACCCCGCTAAGGGCACGGCCCTTGGAACCGTTTTGATTCGGGCTGGATTCCAAAGGCTCCGCCTTGGTGCGGCCAGGGGCGAAGCCCCCGGTCTTCCCCGCCATATTGTAACGCGACAGCGGGCGGAAACCCACTACATGCTTTCGCCATGTGCTACGTCCGTCGATTCTGGCCGCTTGCCCTGCTGCTTGCGGCCCTGACCATCGCCTGGGCCAGCGGCCTCGCGCAGCAGATCAGCTGGGGCTCGCTGGCGCGCAACCAGGCGGTTCTGGTTGCCTGGGTCGCCGCCTACCCGATCGCCGCAGCGGCGCTCTACATGGTCATCTACGCGATCTCGGTGGCGATCTCGCTGCCTGAATCAGCCGTGCTGACCGTCGCCGGCGGCCTGCTGTTCGGCACCCTGGCCGGCGGCCTGCTGGCGGTGATCGGGTCCGCGACCGGTGCCATCGCGCTGTTCCTTGGCGTCCGCTACCATCTGGCCGACGCGCTGGCGGCACGCGGCGGCCGCTTCCTGGACCGCGTCCGCCCGGGGCTCGAGCGCGACGGGTTCACCTACCTGCTGGCCATCCGCCTGGTGCCGGCCTTCCCGTTCTGGCTGATCAACCTGGCCGCCGGATTGAGCGGGATGCGCCTGTTGCCCTATGCCGCCGCCACGGTGCTCGGGATCATGCCGGCGACCTTCATCTACGCCTCGATCGGCAGTGGCCTCGGGAGCGTCCTCGCCGCCGGCGGCAAGCCCGACCTGGCAGTGATCTTCGCGCCGCACGTGCTCGGCCCGCTGCTCGCCCTCGCGGCACTTTCGCTGCTGCCGGTGGCGTGGCGCCACTGGAAGCGCTCGGATGCCTGATTTCGACCTGGCGGTGATCGGCGCCGGCGCCGCCGGCCTGTCGGTCACCGCGGTGGCCGCGCAACTCGGCCTGCGGGTGGCACTGATCGAGCGCGACCGGATGGGCGGCGACTGCCTGAATTTCGGCTGCGTGCCGAGCAAGGCGCTGCTCGCCGCGTCACATGCCGCCCGGGCGGCGCGCGGCGCCGGCCGCTTCGGCCTCCGCCTGCCGGAACCCGAGATCGACTGGCCGGCCGTGCAGGAGCACGTGCATGGCGTCATCGCTGCCATCGCGCCGGCCGATTCAGAGGCGCGGTTTCGCGCCCTCGGCGCCACCGTCCTGCGGGCCGAGGCCCGCTTCGTCGCGCCCGATGCGCTGTCGGTCGATGGCCGCCGGATCACCGTTCGACGCATCGTCATCGCTGCCGGCAGCACCGCCGCGGTGCCGCCGATCCCCGGGCTGGACGGCGTCCCGCATCTGACCAACCCCACGCTGTTCGATCTGGCGGAGCGTCCCGACCACCTGCTGATCCTCGGCGGCGGCCCCATCGGGCTGGAGATGGCCGACGCGTTCGCCGGCCTGGGCAGCCGCGTCACCGTGGTAGAGGCGGCGACCATCGCCGGAAAGGACGACCCGGAGTTGGTCGCCGGACTGCGTGAAGCGCTGTCGGCGCGCGGCGTGACGCTGCTGGAGGGTGTCTCGGTGACCGCGGTCGAGGCGGGGCCGACACTGGTCCTGGCGGACGGCAGACGAATAGACGGCAGTCACCTGCTGGTCGCGGTCGGCCGGCGGCCGAACCTCCAGGCGCTGGATCTCGCGGCCGGCAACGTGCAGGCCAGCGCGGCCGGCATCGCGACCGATCGCGGGCTCCGCAGCCTGACCAACCGGCGCGTCTTCGCGGTGGGCGACATCGCCGACCCGCGCGGCATCGGCCCGCGCGCCTTCACCCATGTCGGCTCCTACCATGCCGGCATCGCGATCCGCCGTGCGCTGTTCCGCCTGCCGGCGCGCGTGGACTACGCAGCGCTGCCCCGCGTCACCTACACCAGCCCCGAACTGGCGCAGGTCGGCTTGACCGAGGCGGAGGCGACGGCGGCCGGCCACCGCATCGGCATCCTGCGCTGGCCGCTGGCCGACAATGACCGCGCGGTCGCCGAGAGGGATGTTGCCGGGCTGGTCAAACTGGTGGTCGGCGGCAACCGCGTGCTGGGCGCCGGCATCCTGGCACCGAACGCCGGTGAGATGATCAGCCTGTGGGGGCTGGCGATCGCACAGCGCACGAAGCTGAACGTTCTGGCATCGCTGATCATCGCGTATCCGACACGGTCCGAGGCGGCAAAGCGCGCGGCGACCAGTTTTTTTGCCCCGCGCCTGTTCGCTCCGCGTACGAAGTCGGTGGTCCGCCTGCTGGCCCGGTTGCCCTGAACGAAAGTTCAACCCAATTTGTGGTTATGAAGGAATCGCCCGCCATGATGCCGCGCGTCAGGCAACGGCAAAGCCTGTCGGGTCGTCTCTGGCTGCTGACGACGCTCGCGGTGCTGCTGAGCGAGATCGTGGTTTTCCTGCCCTACATCGCGCACGAGCGCAGCAACTGGCTGCTCGGGCGCATCGAGGATGCGTCGATCGCCATGCTCGCTGCCTCGGGTGGCCCGGTGGATGCCGGCAAGCACGAGCAGTTGCTGCACCTGACCGGCACCGAGGCCATCCGGCTGGCCCTCCCGGACGGGCCAGTGCTGGCAGTCGGCAACATCGGCCTGGTGCCCGAGATGTCGATCGACCTTCGCCGGGAAGACCTGTTCACCCGGATTCGCCTGGCGCTGCGTTCCATCATCGTCGAGGAAAACCGCCTGCTCGAGGTGACGGCGAACAGCCCGTTCAACCACACCAACGAAGTGCAGGTGCTGCTGCAGGAACATGAACTGAGCCGGGCGTTGCGGCGTTTCACCGGCGATTTCGCGGTCCTGTCGCTGCTGATCGCCGGCGTGACCGGCGGACTGGTCTACCTTGCGGTGCTGCTTCTGCTGGTCCGTCCGATGCGCCGGATCACCGGCAGCATCGTCGCCTTCCGCGCCGATCCCGAGCGCACCACGCCGCTCGATCCGGACAATGTCACCGTGTTGCCCAACGATGAGATGGCGGTGGCCGGGCGGGAACTGGCAGCCATGCAGCATGAGCTCCGCGCCGCACTCTGGCGCAACGCCAGACTCGCCGCACTCGGTACCGTGGTGGCCAAGGTGAGCCACGACCTGCGCGGCATCCTGACGCCGGCGCTGCTGACGGCGGAGCGGCTGCAGCTCAGTGCGGACACCAAGGTGCAGCGTGCCGGCGAGACCCTCGTGCAGGCGGTGGATCGCGCGACGGACCTGGTGCGACGCACGCTGGACTACGCGCGCGAGGGCCCGCCGCCGCTGGACCTCGCCCCGGTCGAGCTGGGGCTGCTGGCGGACGAAGCAGCCGAGACGGTACGGCCGGTCGGCAGCGTGTTCCGGCTCGACAACGCGGTCGACGTGACGCTGCTGGTGAAGGCCGACCGCATCCAGTTGTTCCGCGTGCTGGTCAACCTGTTGCGCAATTCCGCCGAGGCCGGCGCGCGCTCCGCACGAATCACCGCGCAGCATGCCAGCCTCACCGCAGTGATCGAGATCGCCGATGATGGGCCTGGGCTGCCGGAGCGGGTGCGCGCCGATCTGTTCCGTCCGTTCGCCGGCAGCATGCGCCGCGGCGGAACCGGGCTCGGACTGGCGATCGCGCGAGATCTCATGGTGGCGCATGGCGGGACCATCGAGCTGGTCGAAACCAATGAGGCCGGCACGACCTTCCGCCTGACCCTGCGCATCGCCGAACCGCCGACGCCGGCTGTCCCCCCGCAGGCGCCCGAGCGGATTGCTCCCGCGGCGCCGGCCGACGTATAGGACGCGCAACGGTCGCGAGGAGGTGGATATGGAGTTAGGGAAGTGGCTGCAACTCCTGCTCACCTGTCTGGTGGGCATCGCAGGTCTGCTGCTCGCCGCGTCGCACAACGAAGGCGGGACCATCTATGCCCTCGGCCTCGGGTTGTTCACCGCCGCGATCATCTACGTGTTCCTGCTGATCAAGTGGCACTTCGACCGCATCGAACAGGTGCAGCACTGAGATGGCACGCACCGCGGCCGCGTGGGATCCCGCGCAGTACCTGCGCTTCGCCAATGAGCGCCTGCGTCCGGCGCTGGACCTGCTGGCGCAGGTGCCGCTCGATGCGCCGGCGCACGTCGTCGATCTCGGCTGCGGTGCGGGCAACGTCACCGCGATCCTGAAGCAGCGGTTTCCGCAGGCGGACGTGGTTGGCGTCGATGGCTCTGCGGCGATGCTGGAGAAGGCGCGCGCCAGCACGCCGGATTGCCGGTTCGAGCAGGCGGATTTCTTCACCTGGCAGCCGGCTATCGCGCCAGCGCTGATCTACTCGAACGCCGCGCTGCAATGGGTGGACCGCCATGCGGTGCTGTTGCCGCGCCTGCTGTCGTTCCTGGCGCGGGGCGGCGTGCTGGCGGTGCAGATGCCGGCGATGCACGCCACGCCACTGCGCCGTCTGCCGTTGCAGATTGCCTCTGCGGGTCCGTGGGCCGAACACCTGCGCGACGTCGTGTCGGCGCCGGACATCCTGTCGCCGGCGGAGTACTGGGACCTGTTGCGTCCGCATGCCGCGTCGCTGGAGATGTGGCAGACCACGTACATGCACGCATTGTCCGGCGAGAACGCGGTGATGCAGTGGGCGTCGGGCAGCAGCCTGCGGCCGTTCCTCGACAAACTGCCGGATGCATTGCAGGAGCTGTTCCGCCAGGCGTATGCCGAGGCGTCGCTGCCGCATTATCCGCGCCGCCCCGACGGCACGACGCTGCTGCCGTTCCAGCGGCTGTTCATCGTCGTGCGCGTCGCGTGAGGCGCCCTCAGTCTGTCGTCGAACCAGGCGTGGCTGGTCCGAGCATGGACTCAGCTCCCGCGTTCTGCCACAGGCTGCGCGGAGTTCCACTTCCAGGACCAGGCATGGTTCACCTCCCTTTTGCCGGAAGCGATTGGCGCGCGGCGGCGGCTCGCCTGAGCGCGTCCACGCCTGGCCGGCTGCGGGAGATCATTCTGTTCCTCGCCATCGGCGGCTCTGCTGCCCTGGCCTACACGGTTCTGAGTGCCGCATTCACCACGTGGGCAGGCCTGCGGCCGAGCCTGGCGATCCTGTTGACGCTGGCGCTGCTGATCCCGCCGACCTACCTGGCGCAACGCCGTTTCACCTTCCAGTCCGACCGTGAACACCTGTCAGCTTTACCCCGTTACGCCGGCACGCAATTAATTGGCAACGGAGTAGGTCTCCTGGGGGCTGAGATGTTTCCAACCGCGATCCGCAGCCATGCGCTGCTGGCTTTTTCGATCATCGCCGTCGTGGTCGCCACGACCAATTACGGCTGCCTGAAGTTCTGGGCATTTCGGCGGTCCCAATGATGGAGCCCAACGCCCAGTACAACGTCGCCAGGCCCGACTCGCTATCGGTTCGGATAGCGACCCAGGTGCGGACGCGCATGTTCGACGCATTCCTGCGGGAGTTTGCGCCGGTGCCGTCGGAAACCATTCTGGATGTCGGGGTCACATCCGACCAGAGCTACACCTCATCCAATTACCTGGAGGCGTTGTACCCCCACAAGGACCGCGTTACCGCTGCGGGTATCGACGATGCGAGCTTCCTGGAAACGCTGTACCCCGGCATGACCTTCAAGTACGCGAACGCGCTGGATTTGCCGTTCCCTGACGGTTCGTTCGACCTGGTGCATTCGTCTGCGGTGCTGGAACACGTGGGCTCGTTCCAAAACCAGACGAAGATGGTTGAGGAATGCCTGCGCGTGGCGCGGCGCGGCGTCTGCGTCACCACACCGAACCGATGGTTCCCCATCGAATTCCACACCCAGTTGCCGCTGGTCCATTGGCTGCCAAAGCCGTCGTTCAGGGCGATCCTGCGCAAATCCGGCTATCAGTTCTTTGCGGACGAAGCCAACCTGAACCTCATGACCGGATCGGAACTCCGCCGGATCATGGGCCGGCTCCCCGGGTATCGGTTCAAATTCGCGCCGACGCGACTGTGGGGCTGGACCAGCAACCTGGTCCTGATGGTTCACAAGTAGCGACCAGCAACAATGCAATGCGGCGGGCACCTCGCGCGGCGAGCGCAGAGGACCCCGACATCGGCGTGACGCCGGGCACGACGCGTTCCTCACGCCGTGCCCGGATGCGCTGGCGCAGATGCAGCCGCGGCTGTGCAAGTATCACCCTGGGTGCGACCGGACGGCATTCCACCACGCGCTCGATGCCGCGGTGTTGGCGTTCTTGCGGGAGCATCGGTAGGTGCCGGGCCATCGGACAGCGGCGCTTCAGCCTCACGCGAGTTGACCGCTTTGCCGGACTCACCCGCTCGTCGCCGTGCCCGCCGGATCTCGGTTGGAGGCCTGCCGTAGACCTCAGCGAAGACGGAATTGAACCGCCGCAGGCTGCCAAAGCCCGCCCGCATGGCGATGTCGGCCATCGGGAGGCAGCTCTCGTCGAGCAGCCGCTTGGCACGCTGCAGGCGGGCGGTCCTCGCAACCTGCGAAGGGCTCGCATGCAGGTGCCGAGCGAACAGCCGCGTCAGTTGCCGTGTTCCCATGCCCAGGCGCGCGGCGAGGCGCTCCACGGTGGTTCCCTCTCCATCGAGGGCTCGCTCCACGACGATGAGCCGCAGCGCCCGTTCCACCGTCGCCCGGCTGCCTTTCCAGGCGCCTGAGAACGGTGCGGTTTCAGGCCGACAGCGCAGGCACGGGCGGAACCCGGCCGCCTCGGCCGCGGCGGCCGATGGGAAGAATGAAACATTGGCCGATCGGGCGGGCCGCACCGGGCAGACCGGGCGACAATAGATGCCGGTGGTCCGGACGCCCGTATAGAACCGCCCATCGAATTTTGGGTCTCGCGCCAGGCGCGCCCGGTTGCATTCGGCAAAGTCGAGCGACATGGCGGCGATCATACTCCCTGGTGGCGACTGGCCCGACGCCGTTCCGGGGATGGAGTCCGGTTCCGGCGAGCAAGGGTGGCTCCGTCGCACTAGATCCCGGCGACGCGTTTGGCGCTGCGATTGCCCCCTGCAGCCTCGAGCGCGCAAGCCGCGACGGCAGCGTGCGATGGGTGGCAAACGCGGGAGGTCAGTTTGCGACAGCAGCGCATCATCGATGTGGACAACGCGAGTCTTGAATGCACGATTTACGGTTCAGGCGACCCGATCGTGCTCCTTGCCAACGCCGGCTGCGACACCGGCTATTTCGCCAAGTTGGCGCGCAGGCTCGGCGGCACCGGACTGCAGAGCATCGCCATCAATATGCGCGGCGTCGGGGAAAGCTGTGGCCCACTGGAAGGCGTGACGCTGCACGACCTGGCGGCCGACGTAGCCGGGGTCATCGAGTCGCTGGGCTGCGCCCCGGCGCATATCCTCGGTCATGCATTCGGCAACCGCATTGCCCGGTGCCTGGCGGCCGACCGCCCGTCGCTGGTCCGCAGCGTCATCCTGCTGGCGGCCGGCGGACTCATCGGGCCGCCGACGCCGTTGGGCACGGCCTTTCGCCATGCCACGCAGGAGAAAATGAACGGCAACGATTGCGTCACACTCCTTGGTGCCCGCTGGCTGTCGCCGGCCTCCAATCCTGGCATCCTGTCGGAGGTCGAGTGCTGGCCCGCCGTTCACATCGCGCACCTGGCGACAAGCCGGAACGTGCCCCCGGAGGAATGGTGGAGCGCCGGAATCGCGCCGCTTCTGGTGGTTCAAGGGCTCGACGATGAAGTCGCTCCGCCTGGTAACGGCCATGCACTCCGCGAGCAGATAGGCCCGCGGGTGCGGCTCATCGACTTGCCCCGCGCCGGGCATTTTCTGGTGCTGGAACAGCCGGAAGCCGTGGCGCAGGCCGTAGCCGGGTTTGTCGGCGCTCGCAGTGATGACGTTGAAGGCGCCGTCACGCGAACCACAGGGACCCTGTCGTGACGGGCAT
>DATAPW010000280.1:0-46722 GCA_036265005.1 Acetobacteraceae bacterium
CCGGCCAGCATGGTTTCCTGCCAGCGGACGTAATCACTGTACTCACGTTCCGGATGGCCCTGGGTAGCGGCCGGACCGCCAGTCAGCTCGCCGTACAGCGCCAAGAGTTCCTCAATCAGCGTCAGGATCGACCAACCGTCGATGGCGATGTGATGCACCGACAAAAGCAGCGCATGATCGAGCGGGCCGCGGGTATAAACCGACGCGCGCATGATCGGGCCATGCGCAAGGTCGAATGGCCGACGCGCATCGGTAACCAACATTTCCCGTAGGGCAACGTCCGACACGCCGCCCACGCGATGCAACTCAAGCGCAGCCGTTTGTTGCGGGGCGACGCGTTGGCAGGGCGAGCCGTCCACCACGACATAGGTCGTACGCAGAATCGCGTGACGGTCGATCACAAGCTGCATAGCGCGGAGGAGAGCCGCTTGATCCAGGTTCGAGTGCACGCGGACCGAAAGCGAGACGTGATAAGCGGTGCTCGCCGGGGCTTGTAGATACAGGAACCACAGCGCCTTTTGGCTGTGGGACATCGGGTGGACTTGTGCCGTCGACGTGATCGCGGCGGGCCGCGTTGACGGAGTATCGGGAGCGGCAACCCCAGGAGCCCCGTCAGTCTCTGCACGAGGAGACCCGCTGCGCGATACTAGGTATCCAGCCAAGGCAGAGATGCTTGCGTGATTGAACGTCACGCCGGGCGGAAGCATTTCTCCAAGACCCGCTTCCAGCCGTCGCTTCAGCTCGACGGACATGAGCGAATCCATCCCCACAGCGAACAGATCCTGCTCGTCCGCGATCACGCTGCTATCTGTACCCAGCACGGCAGCGACTTCGCGCCGAACGAGCCCAAGAAGCAGTGCGGGTCGTTCGGCAGTCGAAGCATGCGCTAGTTCTTTCGCGAGCGGCAACATATCGCCGCCCAGGCTTGTCACTTGGCGTGGCGTCACGGTGCGTTGCGTGCCGTCGAGTTGCGCCAGGAGCGGTCGTCGCCGGCGCGCCTCGGCCAACGGCTTGTAGCGTCCCCAATCGATGTGCGCGACGACGGCGTGCACATCCGAGGTGTCGAGCAGGCGCCCGAGCGCGTCGAGCGCACTCTCCGCAGGCATCGATAGCAACCCGACCTCGTGCAATGCGTCGCGCGCGGTTGCCGACGCCACCCGGATCCGATCCCAGGCGCCCCAATTGATCGACAAAGTGCGCCGCCCAGGGTTGGCAAGCGCGGTCGCATCCAGGAACGCGCAGGCGGCTGTGTAATGCGCCAAGCCGGCGGAGCCGGTCACGGCCGAGGTCGAGGAGAACAGAACGACGAAGTCCAGCACCGCGGTCCGCGTCACGCGCTCCAGCACCGCAGTGCCGGTGATCTTCGGGCGTAGCATCGCGCCGACTTCGGCCGCCGTCATCGTCTCAATCGGTGCAGAGTGCGCGTCGGTGGCGGCGTGGATGACGCCGCGCAACGGCGGTGCCTCCGCTGCGAGGCGAGCGATCGCAGCGCGCATCGCCGCTTCGTCAGCGACGTCGGCAGCGAGCGAAATGATCTGCACACCTTGTGCTTCGATAGCGCGAAGCTCGGATGCTTGAGGATCAGGATGTCGCCCGAGCAGGGCAATATGCCGCGCCCCCCTGTCCACGAGCCAACGCGCCACAAGCATACCCAGCCCGCCGAAACCGCCCGTAACCAGATAGGTCGCGTCCGGCGTCAGCTGCAGCGTAGTCGGCGCGGGTGCCGCCACCCGCACCAGCCGTGGCACGTAACGGCTGCCGTCACGATACGCAACTTGGTCCTCAGCATCGCCGGCATCGATAGCCGTCAACACCATCGCGGCAAGAGCGTCGGCCGCACCGCTGTCCGGCAGATCGATCAACCCGCCCCAGCGATCCGGCTGCTCCAACGCGAAGCTACGGCCGACACCCCACAGCGGCGCTTGCCACCGCGCATCCGATGCAATCGGCCCCTGCACTGCCTGAGTACCTTGGGTCACCAGCCACGCACGGCCTGCTGACAATGCCTTGCCGAAGCGTGCCAGCCATTGGATCGGCCGCGCGCACGCCAGCGTCTCGCTGGCCGCGGCCAATTCCAACTCAACGCGCGGACCAGCCAGTTCCAGCGCACCGAGGTAAATCAGGTCAGTCGCGTCCAAGGCTGCCGTTTCGGCTGCGTGCGACTCAAGCAAAGTCACTCGCTCGCCGCGCGCGAGCAAACGATCGGCCACCGCCCAACCCAGAGTGTCGCAGCCCCCGGCAATGACCCATGTCCGCACAGACGCTGACTTCCGCGCGAGAATCAGTGCCTGCTGAGCCTGGCTCGCCGGCAGTCCCTCGCCGTCCGGAATCGCCGAGATCGCGTTGAAGCCAACTGTCTCCAGCAACCACTGCCACTTGGCGGCGCTGATCAGCGGATAGTCGGGACGCAGGTCCGTATCGGCGTAGCGCCACCACCCTTCCGTGAAGCCGAAGGTCACATCAGTCCAGCGGCGCGGGGCCACGCCTTCCAGCAGCACCAGTAGGCCGCCGGGCGCCAGAAGCCGATGGGCATGCGTCACGGCATCCGTCAGGTCGCGCGCGGCGTGCAAGACATTGGCGGCAACGATTATATCGAACTGTTGAGACTGGAATCCTTGCTTCTCAGGGTCGTTCTCGATGTCCAGCAGTGCCGTCCGGAAGAACGGAAATGATGCGTACCGTTCCGCCGCCCGTTCCAGGAACAGCGGAGACAGATCTGTGAAGGTATATTCAGTCCGATCGGCCGGCAGAAGCGGCAGCAGATAGCTCGTCGTTCCGCCTGTTCCGCCACCGATTTCGAGTACACGCAGGCTGGCATGTGCTGGCAGGCCACGGATGGCCGTGCTCACGGCCTCGCACAGTGCGCCATTGTAGGCTCGTGCCCACGGCGATTCGACATACAGCTTGCGTGCTTCGTCGAATGAGCCACCCAGAAACAGCAGTTGCAGCGGGTCCTGATCGCCCGTCAGCATGCGCGGAAATTCCCGCCCGCAACGTAGCAGTATGCGCAATTCAGTATCGATGGCGCCGAACTCGACCAGCGCCGCCTCGCAGTCCTGTTCCGCATCGCGGGACGGTAGCGGCCGAACGATTGCGAACGACGATCCGTCCTGGCGCAGGATGTCGTCTTCTGCCAACATTTCCAGCAAGCGCTGGAAGAGTCGGGCGTGACGTGAGGCCACGCCGAGCCGCGCCGCTTCCTCCTCGACATGGAAGCAGCGTCCAATCGACGTATCGAAGCCGAGAAGCCGCAGCGCCCTGGCAATATACTCCACACAGAGTTTGTCCGTGACCGGAATTAGCCGGTCATAGGCCTCCAGCCCGTGCTGTTCGGCGCGCGCGGCAAATCCTGCTCGCACCATATCGGCGTATTGCGACGGATTGGCCAAGTATCTCGCTGCCTGCGGCTTCGGCTCGGCAGGCTCCCATGCCACGCGATAGAACAGGTCTTCCGCGACCACGGGCGGCTCGATGTACCCAGCCTTACCAGTCGGTGCGTTCGGGGCGCCCCCATCCGTCGTCATCGTCCGACCGGTCAACGGCCCGCGTGTGCGCTCCGCTCCCGCCTGATACCGATCCTCGATGTCTGCCGGAGCGTACCAGTAATGCTGCCGTTCGAAGGGGTAGGTCGGCAACGGTATGCGCCGTCCCCCTCCGCTGACACCGGCCCAGTTGATGCGTGCGCCGCGAACATAGAGCGCTGCCAGGCTATGGGCGATGCTGGCCCAGCCATCTGTACCCGGACGGCATGCCGCCAGGATCGCCGAGCCGTCCGGAAACCTGGCGCCTGCTGCAGGGGTGAGCGTCGGGTTCGGTCCAAGATCGAGGAAACCTCGAACCCCGCTTTCGTCCAGTCGAGACCAGGCCGCCGTGAGCCGCTCCGGCGCGCTGACCTCCGTCGGCCAGTTCTCAGTGCTCTGCGGATCGTACAACCCGAGGCCGGCTGCCCCATGGCTCGTCCATGCCACAGCGATCCGGGGCACGCTCATCCGGACCGCGTCGCCGCACACTGCGCCCTGACTACGCCCTGCCTGCTCCTGTTGCGCTACGAGCCGCAGCGTCTCCTGCAATGACAATGCACCGGCGACGCAGGCAGCGGCATACTCCCCCACGCCGTCACCCAGGACAGCCGCGGGTTCGATTCCGTACGAATGCCACAGCTGCGCCATGGCGTATTGCGCAGCGACATGCGCTGCCAGGCGCCAGGTCGGCGCGGTGTTCTCGCTCGCCGCGGGCGGCAGCAGAGATCGGACCGATCGCCCTTCTGCACCACCAACAAACAGCCGTTCACACTGGTCGATCGCGTCGCGATACACGGAGGCGCTGGCGTAAAGCGATTGGCTGACGCCGGCCGCCCCGTTATCCGCCCGACCTGGAAACAGCCAAGCGAAATCGCCGGTTTCGCCAGGTGTGCAGTGCCCGCTCTGGAGGGCTGGATGCGTTTGGCCGGCGGCAAATGCCGACAACGCCGTCTGGGCCGCTTCACTGCTATCAGCCACCACCGCCAGGCGATGCCCAAAATGCGATCGCCCGGTGCCGGCAGAGTGCGCGACATCCGCGAGTGCCGCACCTTCAGCCAGCGCCGCAACGTAGCGCGCCGCGAGTGCCTGCAGGGCGGTTGCACTCCGTGCCGACAGTGGCAGGCAATAGAATGTCCGCGGCTCAGCGCGAGCGGCCAGAGGCTCTGGCGCATCCTGCACAACCACATGCGCATTCGTGCCACTGAAGCCAAATGAACTAACGCCGGCCAGACGGCGTCGTGTGCCGCGTGGCCACCGATGGCCATCCGAGGTCACGGTCAGATGATACTCCGACCACGGAATATGCGAGCTGGGCTGATGAAAGTGCAGATGCGGTGGAATGCGATCATGCTGCATTGCGAGTATGACCTTGATCATCCCCGCAATACCGGCCGCGCTCTCCAGATGGCCGATATTGGTTTTCACCGAACCGATCAGCAGTGCACCATCGCGCGCCCCTCCCAGCGCACGGAACAACGCCCGCGCTTCGATCGGGTCGCCGAGCGACGTGCCCGTGCCATGCGCCTCGACGTAGTCGACCTCGCCCGGTTCGACGCCGCCATCGGCCAGGGCCCCGCGGATCACACTCTCCTGGGCAGGACCGTTGGGCACGGTCAAGCCGCCGCTCCGCCCATCCTGGTTCACAGCGCTGCCACGCAATACTGCCAGGATATTGTCGCCATCGGCCACGGCATCGCTGAGCCGCTTCAGTACCAGCACGCCGCAACCCTCGCCGCGCCCATAGCCGTCTGCCGCGTCGTCGAATGTCTTGCAGCGTCCGTCCGGCGCCAGCATATGCGCCTTCGACAGGGCGATCGTGGTCTCCGGCGAGCACATCACGTTGACACCACCGGCCAACGCCACACGCGTCTCGCCACTTCGCAGGCTGCGACAGGCGAGATGCAGAGCGACCAGCGACGACGAACAGGATGTATCCACCGCCAACGCCGGCCCTTGCAGGCCCAGGCTATAGGCGATCCGCCCGGCCGCGACACTCGGCGAATTGCCAGACGCCAGATAGGCGTCAATCGCATCGGGACCCCGGTGCAGCAGTCGCACAAAGTGATCCTGGTTGCAGATGCCCACGAACACCCCGGCCGCGGACCCGCTCAGATGCTCCGCGGGCAGACCTGCATGCTCGAGCGCCTCCCAGGTGACCTCGAGCAGCAGACGCTGCTGCGGATCCATGCTCATGGCCTCGCGCGGAGCAATACCGAAGAACGCGGCATCGAACTCCGCGACCGAATCAAGAAAACCGCCCGTCCGCACCGACATGCGCGCTGGCACATCCGGGTCCGGTTCGAACAGAGCATCAATGTTCCAGCGATCCTGCGGCACTTCACGGATGGCGTCGCGACCGTTCTGCAGCAGATCCCAGAACTGCTGTGGAGAATCCGCACCGCCGGGAAAGCGGCAACCCATACCGATCACTGCGATCGGTTCACGACGCCCCCGCTCCAGCGCCACCAGTCGTTCCTGCTGCTCGACAGCGAGCAGCATCAGTTGCTTGGGCGACAGGCGGCCAATTCGCTCGAGGAGATCGCTCATGTCAGACCGACACCCTCTCGCGCGCCGACAGCAACCGATCCACGTCTTCATCGGTCAACTCTTCGATCAAACCGAGTGGATCGGTATCGCGGTCGGACTGAGCCGTGGCAGGATCGCCGATCGTTTCGCCCGGACCGGCCAACTCGGCGACCATGACTTCGTCCAGAAGATATGTGATGAGCGCGTTGATCGTCGGATAATCGAACAACAGCGACACGGGCAGCTTCTTTGCGAGTCCGGTCCCAAGTGTGTTGCGGAGCTCAACCGCCAACAATGAATCAAGCCCCAGCTCGGTCAAAGGTGTTGCGGGTTCGACCTGTTTCAGAGCATCGATCCCGAGCGTGCGCAGCGTCGTATCACGCACGAATGTGGCCACCAGTTGCCGCCGACGCGGTGATGCAGCCGAAGCGAACTCTGCCGGCAGGCCGGGCACTGGTGCTGCGTACTGCTCCGACGGACGCGACACATCGCCGACGCTGGCCAAAATGTCGGCGAGCAATTCCTGCGTCCAGCCTGGTCCCATTTGCTCGTTGAAGCGCTGCCAGTCCATGGGCGCCGCGATCACCTGAGCCGCATCGGCCTGCAGCAGCCGTTCCAGCACCGAAATTCCTTGCGCAGGCGTCATCGCTCCCAAGCCAGACGCGGCGAGCCTCTCGGGCAGTCCGCGTTCGGCGGCAACACCCACCTCGGCCCAGGCGCCCCAATTGATGCTCAAGGCACACAGGCCACGACGGCGCCGATCCTCGGCGAGCAGGTCGAGCACGGCATTCGCCGCGGCGTAATTCGCCTGGCCACGGGAGCCGAACACCGATGCCATTGACGAGAACAGAATGAACAGATCGAGCGGATCCGCCCGGGTCAGCTTGTCCAGCAGCAACGCACCAATCACCTTTGGTGCAAAGACGTTGGCAATCCGCTCGCTTGTCTGCTGCGGCAGCGCGGCATCATCCAGCACGGCCGCGCAGTGCACGACTCCACGCAGTGGCGGCCCATCCGCCCGGATGCGTGCCAGCACTCGGAGCAGCCCGGGCTCGTCTGTGACATCGACTGCCTCGGTCAAGACCTGTGTGCCGCCCCCACGCAACTCATCGAGTGCGGCCTCGGCCTCCGGCGTCATCCCCCGTCGTCCGATCAGGATCAGCCGCCCCGCCCCGCGCGCGGCCAGCCAACGGGCAACCAGAAGGCCCAGGCCCGACATGCCACCGGTGATGAGATAGCTCCCATGCGCCCGGATCGCCGGCGGTGTCGCGCGCCCATGACGCACCACCACTTTGCCCACGTGACGCGCCTGCGCAAGAAGCCGGAAGGCGCGCGGCGTTTCGTCTCGCGGAAACACCTGCCGGGGCAGCGGCGTCAACTCGCCGCGTCCCAACTGTTCCACCAAACGTTGCATCAAGCCACCGACGAAGGCAGGCTCTGTCATTGCCGCATCGCTCCAATCGACGATGCAATAGCGCAGATTGCGACCAAGGCCCGATACCCAATTAGGAGACTTGACGTGGCGCTTCCCGATCTCGACGAAGGTGCCGCCCGATGCCAGTGCGCTGAAACTGGCGTCGAGACGCTCGCCGGTCAGCGAATTCAGCACGACGTCCACGCCCCGGCCGGACGTCTCGGCCAGGATCGCTGCGGCGAACTCGTTCGTGCGTGAATCATAAACGTGCCGCACACCGAGCGTGCGCAGCAGGTCACGTTTCCAGGCCGACCCCGCGGTCGCAAACACTTCGGCGCCCGCGCGTTGCGCGATCTGCACCGCGGCCATGCCAACGCCGCCCGCCGCTGCATGAATGAGGATACGATCGCCCTTTCGCAGCCCGGCGGTGTGGAGCAAGCAGTAGGCGGCGGTAATGAAGGCGATGGGAAATGCAGCCGCCTCCTCGAAGCTCATCTCGTCCGGGCAGCGCTGCACCAGCGCCGCCCGCGCGATCACCGACGTGGCAAAGCAGTCAGGGGCGACCGCCATCACGCGATCTCCCGGCTTCACGTGACTGACGCCGGCCCCAACGCGGAGGACTCGCCCCGCACACTCGCCACCGAGCGGCACTGGCTCACTCGACAGCATCCCCAGCGCGTGCAGCACGTCCTTGAAGTTGAGACCGGTTGCCTCGACAGCGATCTCGACCTCATCCACCGCCGGCAAGCGCCGCTCCGTCGGCTGGCTGACGAAACGGTCGAACGTTCCGTGCTCGGCAGGCACCAGTCGCGTCAGGGGATCCAGTGCACGGTCAGCCAGGACAGGTTCCGCGAGGTCCAGGCGCGCCAGACGCGGCACCAGGACTTCCCCTGCGCGAAGCGCGATCTGATGGTTGCGCGGCACGTCCGCCAGCACACCCGCAAGTGCATCGAGTTCGGCATCACCCGATACCGGGTCCAGGTCTATGCAGGTGCAGGACAGTTCAGGATGCTCGATGGCCAGGGTCCGTCCCAGCCCCCACACTGCGGCTTGCCAGGGCGCGACCGTCTGCTCGTTGGCATTGGCATACTGGCCGCCGCGAGTAACGATCCACAGCGGAGGCGGAGCACTCTCGCCGATGAGCGCCTGTGCCAGCAGCGTCGGCGCGGTGGCACAGAGTGCCTCACACTCAGCAGATCGGGCGTCGGCAGTCGGATCGGCCTCGACCGCGTCGAGGCCCCAGGCATAGACCACGCCGTGGAGACCGCGGTCGGCCCCCGGTGGCGCCGCAATCAACTCACGGTACGCTGTCGGGTCCATGAGATCGACGGAGGCACGGCCCGGCTGCGATGCACATCGGCCGGCCTCGACCAATATGCATCTGTCGCCGCGCTCCGCCAGGCGCGCAGCCAACCCCGCCGCCATGCCGGACCGATCGGCGAACAAGAGCCATGTCCGCTCGCCTGGCGCGACGTCCCGATGCACACCGGCCGGTAACGTCGGCCGCCAGGCCAGCTGGTACAGCAGGTCGTCCAGCCGCCGTTCGCCGATACGCTCCAACGCCTCGCGCGTGACGCGCTTGAACTGCAGGTCGCGCAGTTCGGCAAGCAAGGTGCCGTCGTCGTCAAATACCCGCATGTCCGCGCGACACGCCTGCTCGGTGACCGCATGCACGGCGACATGACCCCAAACACTGCCCCCGGCACGCCGATAGACCGTGCAGATCCCGACACCGACCGGCAAATACAATGGCGCCGGGCCATCTCTCTCTGGCAGCGCCGCAGCGACGATCTGCAAACAGCCATCGAGCAGAATCGGATGAATAGAGTACGGCGCGGTGGTGTCGATATGTCCGACATCGATTGCTACGTGAGCCACGGCCTCGGCCTCGCCTCGCCACGCCTGGCGGATACTCTGGAAATCCCCACCGAACTCCACGCCCAACGCGGCGAAATCCTGATACAGGCGCACCGGATCAACGGAGGAGGCGCACCGCGCACGTGCCAGCGCCAGGCTATCGGACCCGGCCGTTACCCCGTCGGCCGGTCGGACGCGTGCAGTAGCGTGACGCGTCCATGGCGCCGCCTCCGGCGCGGTCTCGCCGACGCTGCTGATGGCAATCGCGGCTGTGCCATCCTGATCCGGCTCCCAGACCGTCTGGACGATGCGGGCCGCCCCGTCATCGTCCAGCAACATGGCTTCCCCGATCGCAACATCCTCGATGCAAACAGATTCGGTTAGCAGCCTGTTGCGCGCAGCGGCGATAAAGGCCTCGAGATAGGCTGTCGCCGGCAACAGTACGTGGTTGAGGACCCGGTGCTGGCGGACATAGTTCGGACTATCGGCACTTATCCTCGATTGAAAGATGACGCTCGCGGTCGCGGCGCGCTGACGGGCACCCAGCAGCGGATGCTCTCCATCACGTGGCGTCGCGACGAGAGCGTGGCCAGTCCTGGCGCGGAACCAGCAGGGTTCACGCTGAAACGGGTAGGTCGGCAGATCGATGATATGCTGCGCCTCCGGCTCGGCGAGGCGGCGCCAGTCGATCTCGACGCCTGCGAGATAAGCGGCCGAAAGGCCCTGCAGCATCTGCTCCCAGTCCGGGCGCGTTGGGCGAAGCGAAGCGATGCATACGGGTTGCCGGGTCTCGAGCGCGATGGCGGCAAGCGACAGCAGCGTCGCACCCGGTCCAAGTTCGATGCAGATGTCGGGCCGTGCCTCGGCCAGCGTGCGCAGCCCATCGCCGAAGCGGACAGGTTCGCGCGCATGCCGACGCCAATACGCGGGCTGGGTGATCTCGCCTGCCGTGGCGACGCGCCCGGTGAGGTTCGAGATCAACCGGATACGCGGTGCCGCGAAGCGAGTATCCCCCGCCACCTGTTCGAACGGCGCAAGGATCGGCTCCATCAGGGGCGAGTGGAACGCGTGCGAGACCGGCAGCGTTCTGCACTTGATGCCGCGCGCGCGCAGGGCTTCGCATATCGCTTCGACTTCGGCAGCATCACCGGAGATAACGGTTTGCGACGCTCCATTGACCGCCGCGATCGAGACCCGGCTGACATACGGCACGACCATCCCTGCCACGACGTCCTCGGGAGCGAAGACCGCCGCCATCGCGCCCTCGGCCGGAAGCGACTGCATCAGCCGGCCACGCAACGCTATCAGCTTCAGTGCATCCTCGAGACTGAATACACCGGCCACGCACGCTGCTGCATATTCGCCAACGGAATGACCAAGCACGACGCTCGGCGTCACCCCCCAAGCGCGCCATAGCTCGCTCAGCGCATACCCCAACGCGAACAGGGCCGGCTGCGTATAGGCCGTCTGATCTATCAGCGCCGATGCCCGCGCGCCGAAAAGAACCTCCTGCAGCGGGCGATCAAGATAGGGCGCGAGGCCCTCGGCACAACGATCGAGCGCAGCACGAAACACCGCCGAGTTTTCGTAGAGACCACGCGCCATGTTACCGTACTGCGAGCCCTGGCCGGTGAACAGAAAGGCGATGCGCGGCGGATCGCGCGTGAGCACATGGCTGGTTGCGAGATCCTTGTGCGTCTCGCCGCGGGCCAATGCCTCGAGACCCGATTGCAATTCCTCCCGCGTCGCCGCCAGGATTGTGGCGCGGTGCGGGAAATGCGCGCGCCCGGCATTTGCGGTGTGGCAGATCGCAGCGAGCGCCGTCTCCTGCGGGAGCTTCGTGATCGATGCCGCATAGCGCGCCGCGAGTTCCGTCAGGGCCTTTGGACTGCGCGCCGATATCGCCAACAGGCAGGTGTGGCCCGGCGCAATGTCATGATCAGGCGTGACCGGCGGGGCCTCCTCGACAATGACATGCGCGTTGGTACCACTGAACCCGAATGAGCTGACGCCGCCGACCCGGCGCCCATCGATCGGCGGCCAGGGCATCGCGTGCTGAGGTACCTGCAGCGGCAGATCGGACCAGGCTATGTGCGGACTGGGCGTCCGATAATGCAGATGCGCGGGAATCGTCCGATGTTGCAGCGAAATAATAAGCTTGATGAGCCCGGTTACGCCGGCCGCGGCTTCCAGATGGCCAAGATTGGTTTTGACCGAACCGATGATCAACGGCGTGGCGCGGTCGCGATCGGCGCCGAACACGGCCCCGAGCGCTTTCACCTCCAGCGGATCGCCGAGCTCGGTTCCGGTGCCGTGCGCCTCGATGAAGCCGATCTGGCGAGGCGCGAGCCCGGCGAATGCCAGGGCCTGCCGGATCACCGCTTCCTGCGCGGGCCCATTCGGTGCGGTCAGGCTGCTGCTCGGCCCGTCCTGATTGACCGCGCTGGCGCGGATCACCGCCAGAACACGGTCACCATCGGCCTCGGCATCGCTGAGACGTTTCAGCACCACCACGCCGCAACCCTCGGCACGCGCGAAACCATTGGCCGCCGCATCGAACGTCCTGCATCGGCCATCGGGAGAGAGCATCCGCGCCTGCGACAGTGCGATGAACAAATCCGGCGCCAGGATCAGGTTCACGCCACCGGCAAGCGCCATCCGACATTCGCCGGTGCGGAGCCCCTGACAGGCCAGGTGCACCGCCACGAGCGAGGATGAGCAGGCGGTGTCGATGGTCAGGCTCGGTCCGCGCAGACCAAGCAGATAGGACAGGCGCCCGCTGAACACACTATGTGCGATACCCGACGTGAAATGCGCGTCGAGCAGACTGGTGTCGCCTGACTTGAGCTGCAGATAGGCGTAATCACTTGCGCCCACCCCGACATAAACGCCCGTGGCCGTGTCCTGCAGTCGATCGGGTGCCTGCCCCGCATTCTCCAGCGCCTCCCAGCTCACCTCCAAGAGCAGCCGCTGCTGCGGATCCATACCTTCCGCCTCGCGCGGCGCGATGTTGAAGAATCCCGGATCAAACAGATCTACCGAGGACAGGAAGCCGCCGGAGCGCGCGGCAATATGACCTGGCTTTCCCGGATCGGGATCATAGAGGGATGCGTGGTCCCAGCGTTCGGCCGGCACGGGAGAAATTGCGTCGATTTCATCTTCCAGCAACTTCCAGAAGCTGGTCGCGTCGCTGCCGCCGCCGGGCACACGGCATCCAAGGCCGATGACGGCGATGGGTTCCCGCGTAACACGATCCTTGGCAAGAAGCCGCGCTTCGGCGTCCTCGATCGCCAGCAGCGCGCGCTGCAACGTCGTCAAGGTCTGCCGTTGATCTGCCGCCGCAGTCATCGGTTTGCTCACACCCGGTCCAGACGTTTGACGAGCAGCGCTTCGATGTGTTCATCGCTCATCGCAGCGATGGCTGCGGACCCGATCGGCATCGGTGCGTCCTCGCACGGTTGCAACTCCTGTGCGGGCGTGTCGGCAGGATCCGCCGGCATCAGCCGCTGCAGCAGATACGCGGAGAGCCTTTCGATGGTCGGGTAATCAAACATCAGCGTTGCCGGCAGGTCGGCCTGCAGGCCGAGCACCTTGCTGAGCTGGTTGCGCAGCTGTACTGCCATCAGCGAATCGAGCCCCAGATCCATCAGCCGGTCGTTGCGACCCGGCGGATCGTCGGCTTCCCTCCGCAGCACCCGTACCACCTGCACGCGCACCACGTCGCGCATTGCCTCCAGCCGGTCTGCCGGCAGTGCATCGAGAATGCGAGCACGCACGCCGTGCGCGCCCATCAGCTCCGCCGCTGCCACGACGGGCACATCTTCCGATACAGATGCGAAAGTGATGCCAGGGGATGCGTCGGTCCCGACATCGCCGGCCACGCGCGAGACTAGCACATGCTGACCGAGATGGCGTGCAACCGACTCCGGCGCCGGCCATGACCGCACCACTTCGAACCCGGCATCGCTGAGTGCTGCCTGCCAGGCTTCGGCCGACAGCAACGGCTGATCCTCGCGCAGATCGTCGTCAAAATGCTGCCACCCGTCGATCAGGCCGGTGGTCATGTCGAACCAGGCGAAGTGCGTGGTCGACTCGACCAGGATCATGACGCCGCCGGGCGCGAGGAGCGCATGTAACCGCTTGAGCGCAGCTGGCAGGTTGACGCTGGTGTGCACGGAATTGGCGGCGACGACGACATCGAAGCTGCAAGGCGGATAGTCTGGCTCGGTTGGGTCCTGGTCCAGATCGAATCGGCCACAGGTCACGAATGGATAGTGCGCGAACTGCTCTTGTGCCCGGTCGAAGAAGACGTCCGATACGTCTGTGTACCGATAGGATGCCCGGTCCGCCGGCAGCACGGGCAGAAGCGCGGCGGTCGTGCCGCCGGTACCCGCGCCGACTTCCAGGATGCGCACCTGTCGCCCCGACGGAAACGTCTCTACGAACGTGGAGAGTGCGGCGGCTGCCAGGCTATTGATGTACTGCATGGTGGCCGAGCGCTGATAGAGCGCTTCGGCAAGCTCGAACGATCCCTGCGGGAACAGTGTTTCCAGCGGGCTTTCCTGGCCGCGAAGGACCCGCCCGACCAGGCTGCCGCAATGTTGCACATAGCGCAGCAGCGGTTGATTGTCGGCGAACAGTGCGTCTGCCTCCGCCCACAGGGTGGGCAGGCCAGGATCGGGCAGCGGCGCATCTGCGATGTAGACATCGCCTTCGACGCTCAGGACACCCTGCGCCACAAGGCTATCAAGCCATCGGCGCATGATGCGGCCGTGGCTTTCCGCGATGCCGGTCAGCGCGAGCACTTGGGTCAGCGTGTGCGCGTCGGCGGCGCTTGCAAACACCCTGGACTCCCGCAGCGTGCGAATCGCATGCGCAGCGGTCAACCGCGCAAGACAATCCCACTTCGCCGGATAGGACGTGGCGTTAAGGTCCAGCGGCCCCTGCTCCGCCTGGCGGTCCATCAGCGTGGCAAGCCGCCTCCAACGTTCGGTCGCGTCGAGCGCTTGCGTTACCGCCGGTTTCGGCTCGCCGATATCGACCCAATGGCGGCGGCGGCGGAACGGATAGGTCGGTAACGCGACGCGCTGGCGAGCCGTATCGCGGTCGAAGCCTTCCCAGTCGACATCGATGCCGTCGACATAGAGACGCTGCAAACTCTCGAGCAGGTCCGTCCAAGCTGGCGCATTCCGACGCAGCGACGGCAGCCAGGTCAACGATTGCCCTGGCAAACATTCCGCGGCCATGCCGAGCAGGACGGGATGCGGTCCCGTTTCGAGATAATGCGTGGTTCCCTGCGCAGCCAGCGTCTGGATCGCGTCCTGGAAGCGAACCGGCGCACGCATATGGTTGAGCCAGTATTCGACCGTTTGGATCTCGTTGCCCGCCGCCTGGCCGGTCACATTCGAGATCAACGGGATCCGGGCTCTCGCGAACCGGATGCCCTCCAGCACTTCTCGGTACGCTGGCAGCATCGGTTCGACCAGAGGCGAATGGGCGGCAAATGAGATGCGCAACTCGCGCGCACGCACGCCGGCCTGGTGCAGGCGGGCAACGGTGGCAGCGATGGCAGGCCGCGCGCCGCTGAGAACGAAATGCGCCGGCCCGTTGCGGGCGGCAATCGTCACCGCGCCGCCTTCGCGCTCCATCGCGGCCGTCACCACCGATTCCGTGGCAAATACGGTCGCCATCGCCCCGTCCTGGGAGAGTTCATGCGTCAGCCGGCCTCGTTCGGCCACCAGGCGCAGGGCATCGGCAAGCGGCAGCACACCGGCCACACAGGCCGCGGAGTACTCGCCCAGGCTGTGCCCCATCACCGCCGCCGGCTCGATGCCCCACGACCGCCACAGGCTGGCGAGCGCATACTCGATGGAGAAAATCGCGGGCTGCGCGTAGTCGGTCCGGTTTGTCAACGTGCTCGTGGCGTCGGCACGCAGCACCTCCAACAGCCCCGGCCGCAGATACGCCGCCAGCCCATCCGCACACTCATCCAGCGCACGCCGGAATGCCGGCGAGGTCGCATACAGCTCCATCCCCATCCCGGCGTATTGGCAGCCCTGGCCGGTGAACAGGAATGCGATCTGCGGACGCATTGCCCCGTCGTGAGACCCTGTCGCGACTGCGGCGCTGTCCTCGCCGCGCACGAAGGCCGCCAGACCCCGGCGCAGATCCGCCGCATTCGAACCGGACACCGCGAGCCGTTCGCCGAAATGCGAGCGCCCGACATTCGCCGTGAAGCACACATCCGCAACTGGGGGGTCGCATGCCAACGCCGCGTCATAGTGCCGAGCCAGCTCTGCCAAAGAGCCACGATCGCGCGCCGACAGCGCGAGCACATGCCGCGGCCGCGCAACATCCGCCGAGACCGGCTGGGCGCAGGACGGTGCTTCCTCCAGCACCACATGCACATTGCATCCGCTGAAGCCGAAAGAACTGACCCCGGCGAGGCGACGGCCCTTGATCGGCTCCCAGGGCGTCACCTCCGATGGGACGGTGATCGGCAGTCCCGCCCAGTCGATATGCGGGTTGCCGGTGTGGAAATGCAGATGCGGCGGTATCTCACCTCGCTGCAGCCCGAGGATAACTTTGATGACGCCGGCGACGCCCGCGGCTGCTTCAAGATGGCCGATATTTGTCTTCACGGAGCCGATCGCGAGCTTATGCGCCGCGTCCCGTCCGGGAGCGAACACGGCGCCCAAGGCACCGACCTCGATTGGATCGCCCAGCGGCGTGCCGGTGCCGTGCGCCTCTACATAGCCGATCAGCGCCGGGGAAACCTCGGCAGCCGCGAGTGCGGCGCGGATCACCGCCTCCTGCGCCGGTCCGCTCGGCGCGGTCAGTCCGCCGCTGCGGCCGTCCTGATTGGTTGCACTCCCACGCACCACCGCGAGGATGCGGTCGCCGTCAGCCAGGGCATCCGACAACCGCCGCAGCACCAGCATGGCGCAGCCTTCGCCGCGCACGTAGCCATCGGCCATCGCATCGAACGTCTTGCATCGCCCGTTCGGCGCCATCATGCGCGCCTTGGAGAAGATGATGTTCATTTCGGGCGCAAGAATCAGATTGCTGCCGCCGGCAAGAGCCAGATCGCAATCGCCGGTCCTGAGCCCCTGGCACGCGAGGTGCAACGACATCAGGGAGGACGAGCAGGCGGTGTCCACCGCAATGCTCGGCCCGCTGAGGCCGAGGATATACGACAGACGGCCCGCCGCGATGCTGTAAGCGCTGCCGGTACCGATATAGGGATCGAACCGATCGGGCTGGGTCAGCAGGACCCGACCATAGTCGCTGTTGCAGATGCCGAAATAGATACCGGTCTTGCTGCCTGCCAGCGAGGCCGGCGCATGCCCCGCGTTCTCCAGTGCTTCCCAGCCGATCTCCAGGACCAGACGCTGCTGGGGGTCCATGCTCGCCGCCTCGCGCGGTGAAATGCCGAAGAAGTCAGCGTCGAACTGATCCACCTGGTCAATGAAGCCGCCGTGGCGGGTGATCATCTTGCCTGGCGTATCGGGATCCTCTGCATAAAGCTCCTCGGTGGACCAGCGATCAGCCGGGATGTCGCCGATTGCATCTGTCCCGCTCCAGAGCAGCCTGGCGAAGCTGTCCGCGTCGCGCGCACCACCCGGAAAGCGCAATCCCATGCCGATGATTGCAATCGGCTCGGACTGCGCGGCCTTTGCGCGAGCCAGACGCGAACGCAGATCGCGGATCTCGACCAAGGCGCGTTTGACCGCACTCATGGGTTCCTCGGCAGGGCGTTGCATCGTCATGCCGACCTCCTTGTTTCGCCAAGCACCAGTTCTTCCAAAAGCATGACCTCCGCATCGGCTTCCGACAGCGCGGCAATGCGGCGCGCCTCGTCGGGTGCGGCAGCGGTCTTCGACGGCGAAGCGGTGGCCGCCTCGCCATCGCCCAGCGCCCAGATGTGCTGCAGGTGCGTGGCCAATGCCTCAAGCGTGGGATGATCGAACAGCAGCGTCGCCGGCAGCGGCGCACCGCCCGCACGCACCAGAACGTTGCGCAGCTCGACCGCCATCAACGAATCGACGCCGAGTTCGCGTAGCGGCACGCGCAGCTCGACCGCTGTGCCACGCGCAAGTCCGAGCAGCAGCGCAACTCGATCACCGAGCTCGGTGATTAGCGCCTGGCGGCGTCGCGAGCTTGGGATCATTCTCAACTGCTCGCACAACGCAGGACCCTCGACCGCGGGCGCAGCCACTGCCGGCGCCATGGCATCGAAGAACCGCCGGTCCGAACCTGGCGGCAGCTGCCCGAGGAACTGCCGCCAGTCGAGCGGGATGACGGCGGCATAGGTCGCCCGATCCGCCAGCAGCCGTGCGAGACAGGCGAAGCCGGTCGCTGCGTCGATCCTGCGCAGGCCCCTCGCCTCCCAGACATCCGTGCCGCGCGCTGCGGCCGCCGCGGCCATTCCCTCCCCGGACCAGCTGCCCCAGGCCACGCTGAGCGCGGGCAGCCCGAGGCGGCGGCGGAGATGCGCCAGCGCGTCGAGTTCGGCATTGGCAGCGGGATACAGGCCCTGCCCCGGCGCACCCAGCACAACGCCTCCTGCCGAATAAAGGATGAAGAAGTCGAGCGGCAGCGACCGCGTGAGCTCGTGGAGCAGCCAGGCGCCATGCGCCTTGCCACGCATCACTTCGCGTGCCTCCGACCACCGCTGACGAAGCAGCACCGCATCGCGCACCACGCCCGCGGCGTGCACCACGCCGCGCAGCGGCGGCATCGTGCGGGTGATTTCGTCCAGTACCGACGACATACGCTCGTGGTCGCCAGCGTCAGCCGCGATCACCCGCACCGTCGCCCCAAGCTGTTCGAGTTCCTGGATCTGCCGGCTCGCGGCCACGCCGGGCGCATGGCGGCCGGTCAGCACCAGATGCCGCGCACCGGCCGACACGAGCCAGGCCGCAGTCTGCAGCCCCAAGGCGCCGAGCCCGCCGGTGATCCAGTAGGTTGCCGCAGCAGTGACCGAAACGGCGTCGGTTGCTTTAAACGCAGGATCGGCCGCGACGCGAAGGACAACTTTGCCGACGTGGCGCGCCTGCGCCATATGCCGCATCGCCTCGCCGACACGTGCCAGGGGAAATATGGTAACCGGCAGAGGCCGCAGCGTATCGTTCGCAAGCGCCGCCAGCAGCGTGTCATAGATCGGGCGCAGCAGGTTGTGATCTGCCTGTGCCAGCTCGCCAAGGTCGTACGGGTGATAGGCGACATCGGGCCGGATCGCCGCGACGTCCGCCGCCGACCAGATGCCCCGCTTGCCCAGTTCCAGGAACCTCCCGTGTCGGCCGAGTGCACGGAAGCCAGCCGGAATGAATTCGCCAGCCAACGAATTCAGCACGACGTCGACACCCTGGCCGCCGGTCGCCGCCAGGATTTCGTCAGCGAAGGTGAGCGAGCGCGAGTCCATTATATGCGCTACGCCCAGCCGGCGCAGCATATCGCGCTTCGCCGGTGATCCCGCGGTGGCGAATATTTCGGCACCGCAATTCTGTGCCAGCTGCACGGCCGCAAGGCCGACACCGCCAGCCGCGGCGTGCACCAAAACTCGTTCGCCTTGCGCCAGATGCGCGAGCTGGTGCAGGCCGTAATGCGCCGTCAGGAACGCGACCGGGAGACCGGCAGCGTCCTCGGCACGCATCGCCGCCGGCATCGCCGCAAGAAACTGTTCCGGCACAGTGACCTCGCTGGCGAAACTGGCCGGCGCGAAACCGAATGCGCGATCGCCAACCCGGAAGCGATCGACGGCGCGCCCAACCTCCGTGACAATCCCCGCACATTCGACGCCAAGCGGCGGTGGTGCACCTGGATACATCTGCAGGACCGTCAGCACGTCGCGAAAGTTCAACCCCGCGGCGAGCACGCGCAGCCTGACCTCACCCGGCTGCAAATCGGCAGACAGCTGCGGCCGCAGTTCCAACCCGGCGAAGCTCCCAGGCCGCACCATCTCGACGCGCACCGGCCGCGAATCGTCAGACACGATTTCACGACTGTTCGCTGCACTGTACGGCCGCATACGAGGCAGCCAGGTCGTGCCGTCCCGCAGGCCAATGCGTGGCGCTGCGTGTTCCAGCAGCGCAGGGGACAGGGTCGCGGCATCGCCGGCCGGATCGAGATCAATGATACGGATGCGCAGCTCCGGATGCTCGATGACAGCAACACCCGCCAGACCCCAGAGGCCGGCGCCACGGGGACGCAGCGACGCCGGTTCCTCGCGCTCGGTGATCGATTGGGCGCCACGCGTGATGAACCAGACGGGACCCGCCGCGCCGGATGTCGCAGCCAGGCATTGCAGCAGTTGCAGCGCCGATCCGACGCAGGTCGCGTCATCCTGCTCCAGCGTCTCGGCGGCAATCAGTTCGGCCGGCCTGGTGTCAAGCGACCAGGCATGAATGACGCCGCCCCGCAAGGTTGCGTCCCGCCAACCCGATGCATCGAGGATCCGTTGGTACTGGGCGGGGTCGGTCGGGTCGATCGTCCACTGGCGCAATCCAAGACGTGCGAAATCCGCCCCGGCGCGGACGCGATGACAGCGGCCGCCTGCCGCCTCGATCGCATCTGCCAGGTGGTCCGCGGTGCCCAGGGAATCGGTGAACACCCACCAGGCACCCTGCAGGTTGACGGGTTCCCGACTGCCCTCTTCCGGAGCCGGCACCCAGCTCACCGTGCAGAGCGCGTCAGGTGCGTCGTCTGTTCGCTCCGCGGCATCCCGCAACACCGCGTCGCGCTCCGCTCGGGCAAAGCGCATCCCCTGGATGCTGCCAAGCGGGGCGCCTCCGGGCGTGCGCAGCTGGATATCCGCGGTGAGCGTCGTTCCGGATCCGGTCGCGACGATCCGGACCGAGGCGAGAACGCGATCGTAACGGCCGGGATGCAGCACGATGCGATCCGCGCCGAGCGGCAGGAACACCGCTTCCGGCGCCTTTTCGATGTAGGACGCTGCCGCCAGGGAACAGAGCTGCAGCGCCGCGTCGAGCAGCACAGGATGCAGCAGGTGGCCGTCTGTCGTGTCGTGCAGCGCCGCCGGCAGCACGACCTCTGCCTGCCCGCCGCCCTCGCCGAGTGCGACCTCATGCAGGCACTGAAAGCTCGGGCCGAACGCGATGTCGAGCGCCGCAAAACGCGCATAGACCATGGAGACATCGGCTGGCTGGTGGCCTGACGCCCCGATGGCCAAAGCCGCCTCGCACGCATCGGCCTCGGCTGTTGCGCTGGCCACCTCCTGCCAGGCGGATGCCACTCCACCCGGACCCATTCGAGCGACGAAAAGGGTCAGCTGGGCGGCGCCGTTCGGCAGCGGCCTCACGACGACCTGCCACACCGCTGGATCGGCATCCGCCTCCGGCAGCGTCAGCGGGCGGAGCATCGCAAAACCGGTCAACTGCGGACGCGGCCACGCCATCGCCTGCGCTGCAGCAGCCAGCAGCAGCTCCATCACCGCGGCGGCCGGCATTAGCAGGCGACCGAACACGCGATGGTCCGCCAGCCAGCTCTGCGCGGCAGCGGGACCGCCCTCGAATACGATGGCATCCACTCCCGCCACGGTTATCCGCCGACCGAGCAGCGGATGACGCTCCCGTCGATGCTCGGTGGCCAGGCGGGGGAGCTGCCGCCGCAGCCAGTGGCGTGTGCGCTGCCAAGGATAGGCGGGCAGACTGACGACCTGACCGGTGCCTTGTACGCGCTCCCAGGTCAGATCCCGTCCAGCGTCATAGAGGCCGGCGCAAGCCTGGAGCATCGTTTCGCGCTCGGACTTGCCTCGTCGCAGCGAGGCCATGACGCGTGCCTCTCGGCCATGCTCGGCCAGACCGGCGACGATGGCATGGCGCAGCACCGGATGTGGCGAAAGCTCGATAAACAGCTCGCAACCGGCATCGCTCATGGCCTCGATTGCCGGCGCGAACCGCACCGTCTCGCGCATATTCCGCGCGAAATAATTTGCATCGAAACTCAGCGTTTGGGCCAGACCACCAGTGACCGTCGAGTACAGCGGGATCCGCGGCGCCGCGCCACGCAGCGCACCGATCTCGGCAACCAGCAAATCCTGGAACGGTGCCATTTGCGCGCTGTGGAATGCGTAATTGACCGGCAGCAATCGGTGATCGACACCGCTCGCCTCCAGCCGTGCCAGCGCGGCATTCAACGCCTCGGCCTCGCCCGACAGCACGACGCTGCCCGGCGCGTTGACGGCGCCTATGCTCAGACGGTCGCCGAACGGCGCTATGACAGCGCGCGCCTCGGCCTCACCAAGGCCAACCGCTGCCATGCGGCCGAGGCCGGTCGCCTGCTGCATGACTCTGCCGCGTATCCACGCCAATCGCACAGCCTCGGCGAGGCTGAGGACGCCGGCCACGTGAAGCGCGGCGATCTCGCCTACGCTGTGGCCGACAACCATGTCCGGCGCAACGCCCCAGCAGCGCCACAGCGCAGCAAGCGAGACCTGCAGCGCGAACAGCGCAGGCTGTGCGATCTCCGTCTGGTCAAGGCGAGAGTCCGCTGCCGATCTTGCCAGTTCCTCCAACAACGACCAACCCGCCAGCGCCCGCAACTGCACATCGCAGGCCTGCATGGCGTCGCGGAAGGCAGGCTCCGCCGCCAGAAGCTCGCGTCCCATCGCGTACCATTGCGGCCCCTGTCCGCTGAACACGAAGGCAACCAGCCGGCGTTCCGACCCAGCCCTTGGCTCCGCCGACGACGTGGCAAGAAAATCAACGAGCGCATCGCGCAACTGCGTCGTCGATTGCCCGACCACGGCAATTCGGGCCGCATGGTGTGTGCGGCGCTGCGCGGCACTGAAAGCTATGTCAGCGGCTGTCGCCGAGGTCTCGGCCAGGAAATCCACCCAGCGCCCCGCAAAGTCCCGAAGCGCCGTCGGGGTCGTTGCCGACAGGGGCAAGAGGCACGGTCCATCCGCCACTTTGGGACGTGCCTCTGCCTGCGCGGGCGCTTCCTCAAGAACCACGTGTGCGTTGGTTCCTCCGACACCGAACGAACTGACGGCGGCGCACCGGGGCGCCGCGCCGGCAGGCCAGGAGGTCAGCGCTCGGGGGATCGCGAGCCGAGTGCCCGCAAGCGACAGATGGGGGTTGAGCGCACCCAGTTGTGGTTGCGGCGGCACGGCCCCATGCCGCAACGCAAGCACCGCCTTGATTAGGCCGGTGGCACCCGCGGCCGCCTCCAGGTGGCCCAGATTGGCCTTGACGGAGCCCAGCAGGCACGGCCCTGCCGCTGGTGAGGGCCGTCCGACGGCGGCGGCAATCGCCTCCACCTCGATGGGATCGCCAAGCACGGTGCCGGTGCCGTGGGTCTCGACAAAACCGATGCGCTCCGCTGCGATCTGCCCGGTCGACAACGCCTCCCGGATCAGCGCCTCCTGTGCCGGCCCGCTGGGCGCGGTAAGTACAGTCGAATGCCCGTCCTGGTTGACCGCTGAGCCGCGGATCACCGCGAGGACCCTGTCCCGCGCGACAATCGCGTCAGACAGCCGCTTCAGGACAACGACGCTGCAGCCTTCGCCGCGACCGAATCCATCCGCTGCCGCATCGAATGCCTTGCAGCGGCCATCCGGGGCCATGAATCCGACCTTCGACATGGCCACCAGCAACTCGGGCGCGATGATCAGCGACACCCCGCCGGTGACTGCAATATCGCACTCCCCCAGGCGCAGGCTTTGACAGGCCAGATGCAAGGCCACCAGGGAGGACGAGCAGGCCGTGTCGATCGACAGGCTGGGGCCGCGCAGGTCCAGCAGATAGGACAGGCGATTGGCGAGCACGCTGTGCAACGTGCCGGTCAGCGTCCTCAGGTCGATCGCGTCGCGATCGGCATATTGCAGCTGCGTATAGTCATTGTGATAGCTCGCAATGAATACGCCTGTACGCGAGCCGGCGAGGCGCTGCCGTGGCAGCCCCGCATCGTCCAGTGCCTCGATCGCAACCTCGAGGAACAGGCGGTGCTGCGGATCCATACGCTCCGCCTCACGCTCAGGAATGCCGAAATAGCCGTGATCGAAGCTATCGATGCGGTCGAGGAAGCTGCCGCGTTTCGTGACGGCCTTCCCCGCCGTCGACAGGTCAGGATCATACCAGGCCTCGGCGTCCCAGCGACCGGCCGGTATCGGTCCGACCGTCTCGACGCCATCGCAGATCAGCTGCCACAGGCGATCCGGCGTGTCCGCGCCTCCGGGCAACCGGCATCCCATCCCCACGATGGCAATCGGATCGGCCCGCAGCGCCGCCGCGGACTGCTCGCGCACCTGCCGCGCCATCAACGCGAGCTTGACCGCGGAGATCCCCACCAGGGATGGCGCTGCGCCGCTCATTCCGCCGCCGCTTGCTGGCCGAGCAGTGCCCGCATTGCGGCCTCGTCGGACAGCATCGCGATCTCGGCGAGGGCGTCGGACAGCGGTGCCTCGACGGGAGTGGCACCTGAAATGTCCCCCGCCACCGCCGCGTCCGGCCGCTCATCTGCTGTCAGGTAGTCGACAATGGCCTCGATGGTCGGATGGTTCCACGCAAGCGTGGCCGACAACGGACGCTGCAGCACGGCTTCCAGCCGGTTGCGCAGTTCGATGGCAAGCAGCGAGCTGAGACCCATGTTGCCCAGCGTCTTGCGCGGATCAAGCCGCGCGGGCGCGACATTCAGCACCTGTGCGACCGCGCCGCGCGTCATGGCCTCAAGGATCAGACGGCGCTCGGCCGGCGCCGCAGCCGCCAACTGAGCCGGCACCTCGGACGGGCTGTCCGCGGCCCGCTCGGCGAGCAGATCCTGGAAAAGCCGGCCCGAGCGACCGGACCGGGCCTGGCGGAAGCGGACCCAGTCCGTTGGCATCACCGCGTAGCTCGTTCCCGGTTGCCCGCACAGCCAGGCAAACAATGCCGCGCCCGCTTCGCTCGGAATGCCCTGAATACCGTACCGACCCATCTCGGCGACGGTGTGTTCCGCGGCCCGGCCCCGGGTCAGTCCGACGGCCCATGGTCCCCATGCAAGGCTCACCGCCGGCTGGCCGCGCGCTCGCCGGTCGTGGGCCAGCGCATCCAGCCCGGCATTGGCCGCAGCGTAGTTCGCCACGCCCGGATGCGGCAGGAACGCCGTGATCGAAGATGCCACGACAAAAAAATCCAGTTGCGGCAGGAGCCGATCCAGCGTCTGTGCCGCGCGCAACTTGCCGTCCGCAACGGCGTCGAACGTGTCGCGATCCATTTCGTTGGCCAGGCGATTGTTCAGTGTGCCAGCCGCGTGGACCAACCCACGGATCGGCGGCCAACCCTCCGCGGCATAGCTGTCAAGGAAGTCACGCAGCGCCGCTTCGTCGCCGACATCGACCGCCGGGGTATGCACGGCAACACCGAGCGCCTCCAGCGCGCGCACCGCCGCCATACGTTCGCCGAGTGGCGAGTCGGCGGGCGTAGCAGACCACTCGGCGCGGGGCGGCAACGCGGTGCGCCCCATGAGGATCAGCCGGCGCGCGCCGCCCGCCGCCATGGCGCGGGCCACCTGCTGCCCCACGCCGCCAAGGCCACCGGTGATAAGATAACTGGCATCCGGCCGCCACACCGGCCCGTGGCGGAAGCGCTCGCGCTCCGCCGGGACCAGCCGCAATACATGCCGCTGGCCTTGCCGATAGGCGACCTGGTCCTCGCCATCCGGCTGCAGCAGAGCGGTCGCCAGCCTGTCGGCACTCGTAGCAACCGATGCAGCGGGGTCCAGATCGATCAGGCCGCCCCACAGATCGGGGTGCTCCTCCGCGACCACCCGTGCCGCACCCCAGAGCGCAGCCTCATCGACGGCGATGGGGTGATTCGACGTCGGCGTCACGGCCTGCGCCCCGCACGTCACGAACCACAGCCGCACCAAGCCGGGAGAACCGGCGGCAAGGCAAATCTGCAGCACGTGCAGTGGCAGGTATGCTCCATTCGAGTCGCCGCCAGCCAGCGCCACCACAGCGTCCGGCATGCGCCCGGCGAGGCTCGCGTCTGACAGCGCCACTTCAGCATCGTCAAACGCCATCGCGCTCGCCTCCGCGCCACGACGCCTCAACGCCTTCACGACCGCATCACCGCGCGACGAATCCTGCGACAGGACCAGCAGCCTTCGCGGTGCGGCGACGGCGCCCGCGGCCTCAGACGGCTGCCATGCCAGCCGGTACAACCAGCCGCGTTGCTCCGCCGTCGGGGGACGCAGCCCCTTGCCCGTCGCCGCCCCGCTCGGACGCAGCTCCGCCGCTTCTGCCCAAAAGCGTTCGCGCTGCCAGGGATACGGCGGCAGGCGCACCGCCGCCCCGGTTTGCATCACCCGCCGCCAGTCCACGCGATACCCGACTGACCACAGTGCCCCGACAGACGTCAGCAGCGATGCCTGCTCGGGCTGTTCCCGCCAACCAACGGCGATTGTCGTGGCTGCCGGTGCGGTTTGCTGGACCGACGGCAGCAGGACGGGATGCGGCCCCAGCTCCAGGAACACGGTGATGCCGTCGGCAACCATCTGGCTGACGGCGGTCGAGAACAGGACCGGTGCGCGCAGGTTCCTGGCCCAATACCCAGCGTCGAGCGCTTCGTCGGCCACCCGATGGCCGAGCGACGTGGAGTAGATCGGCACCTCCGCCGCGCTTGACCGAAGATCAGCGAGCTGCGTGGCCAGTTCCGTGGCAAGCGGCGCCATCTGCGGGCTGTGCGAAGCGACATCCACCTTGACCAGGCGCGTGAACACGCCTTCCCGCTGCAGCTCCGCCATGACCTGCCGCACCGCTTCGGGTTGACCGGACATGACGCTCGCACGCGGGCCATTGCTCGCCGCCACCGCGACCTGGTCCTCGCGTCCCGCCAGGCGTGACCGGAGCGCCTCGATCGATAGCTCGACAAGCGCCATTGCGCCCTGGCCGCTGACCCTGCGCATCAGCGCGCTTCGACCGCAGATCACCCGCATGGCCTGCGCGACGTCGAGTGCACCCGCAATACAGGCGGCCGCAACCTCGCCCATACTATGACCGACCACTGCATCGGGTACGATGCCGAACGCCTGCAGCTGCGCCGCATAGGCGATCGCGAGCGCCACCAGGACGGGCTGGATCACGTCGATCTGGTCCAGGCGGAAGCGGTCAGATCCAGGCTCGGCACCGAGCTGCCCGATGATCGACCAGTCGATGAAGGGACGCGCAGCGGCGTCACAGCGCTCCAACGCGGCCCGGAACACCTTCTCCTGCGCCAGAAGCTGGCGGCCCATGCCGATCCACTGTGCGCCCTGGCCGGGCAGCACGAAGGCGACCCTGGGCGGCGCTTCGGCGTGGACCGTGCCGACGGCTGCAGGCGCCTCGCCAGCCACGACGCGCTCCAGCCGATCGGCCATCGCCGCGCGATCGTCCGCGACGAACACCGCCCGGTGGGGCAACGCGGTGCGCCGCGCAGCGGTCGTCCAACAGACATCCTGCAGTGTCGGCGCGTCCGGAGCGCGCAGCAGGGCAGCGATACCGGCAGCACGCGCGCGCAACGCGTCAGCGCTGGCCGCCGAGACGGTCAGCAGTTGCGTGCCACGCGACGGGGCGCGCGCCGGCGTCGGCACCGGCTCAGCCGCCTCGAGCACCACGTGGCCGTTCGTGCCCGCAATGCCGAAGCCACTGACGCCGGCAATGCGCCGGTCGGCGCCGTCCTGCCAGGGCACAAGAGTGGTCGGGACTGTGCACGGGCTGGTCGCCCACGGAACAGCAGGATTGGGCACGCGCCAATGCAGGCTGGGCGGGATCGCGCCACGATGCAGCGCCAGGGCAGCCTTGATCACGCCCGCGGCGCCGGCAGCCCCCTCGGTATGCCCGATATTGGTCTTCACTGAGCCGACGTGAACCCGACGGCCGGGCGCACGCCCTTCCCCGAGCACCGCGGAGAGTGCCGCCAGCTCGACAGGATCGCCCACGCGCGTCCCGGTCCCATGCGCCTCGACGTAACCGACCCGCCCGGGCAACACGCCCGCATCGGCATAGGCGGCGCGCAGCAGTTCCTCCTGCCCGACCCGGCTTGGCGTTCCCATCGAACCGCTGCTGCGGCCATCGTTGTTCAGCGCACTGCCCTGAATCAGCGCGTAGATACGATCTCCATCGGTCAGGGCGTCGGGCAACGGCTTGAGCACGACGAGCGCCGCCCCCTCACTGCGCACGTAGCCTTCGCCGGACGCGTCTGCGAATCTGCAGCGGCCATCCGCGGCCATCATCCGGCTTTGCGAATAGGCGATGTTGATGTGCGGCTGCAGGATCACGTTGACGCCGCCGGCCAGGGCAAGGCGACACTCCCCGCTCCGGATGCTGCGCACCGCGAGATGGATGGCGGCCAACGAAGAGGAACACGCGGTATCGACGGTCAGGCTCGCGCCTCGGAAGCCGAGCGCGTAGGACAGCCGGCCAGAGGCAGCGTAGCGGCCACTGCCGGTGGTCATCTGGAAGTCGACGCTGGCCGGGTCGGCGAACAGACGGGCTTCGAAGTCGCTCAGCCACTGGCCGACAAAGACGCCGCAGCGCGCGGCATCCAGCCGCAGCAGATCCTGCCCCGCGTCCTCGAGCGCCTCCCATGCCGTCTCCAGCAGCAGACGCTGCTGCGGGTCCAGCCGCTCCGCCTCGCGAGGTGAAATGCCGAAAAATTCGGCATCGAACCTGTCGATGTCATCCAGGAACCCGCCCCAGCGTGTCATCATGCGTCCTGGTTCGGGGGCTGCGCGAAAGTGCAGGCCTAGATCCATACGGTCAGCCGGGATGTCGCCGATTGCGTCGCCGCCGTTCGCGAGCAGTTGCCAGAAACTGTCCGGACCGTTGACGTTTCCGGGGAAACGACAACCGATGCCGACAATAGCAACAGGCAAATGCGATGGTGCGTCCGGCCGGCTCATCACATCGCCTCATGTGACGCCGCTAGACCGCCTTTGGCGCCGCACGGGCCGTTGCGCTGCAGCATCGGCGCCAGTGTCGCTGACAGGTCCGCCAGCACCGCGGCAGATTGCGCTTCGAGGTAGAAGTGTCCACCAGGGAACAGACGCATCCGAAACGGGCCGCTCCCCGCGCCTTGCCACGCTTCGAGATGCGCCACCGGGGTCAGTGGATCATGGGCGCCCCCGAATGCGGTAATCGGTATGCCGAGCGGTGGCCGAGGCTCGGGATGGTGCGTCTCCAGCGCGGCAATATCGGCGCGCAGGCCCGGCAGGAGCAGGGCCATGACCTCACGTTCATGGAGCAGCTGCCCCGGGATACCGCCATACCGGCGATCGATTTCTGCAACAAACATCTCATCGGGCAACCGATGCATGTCTGGCTCTGACCCGCGCACATCCGGTGGCCGCCGCCCCGACACCACAAGATGCTCGGGCACGGCCGCACCACGAGCGGCGAGCAGATGGGCGACTTCAAAAGCGAGTACTGCGCCCATGCTGTGCCCAAAAAAGGCGAATCGCGAATCCAGATACGGCTCCATTGCGTTCGCCAGTGCGCCAGCGAGAGCGGGGATGCTGGACAGCGGGAGCTCACGCAGTCGGTCCGCACGTCCCGGCAGCTGCACTGCGACCGCTTCCAGACGAGGCGGCAATCGGTCCGACCAATGCCGAAAGCTCGCTGCGGTCCCGCCAGCATGGGGGAAGCAGAACAACCGGCCATCCGTCACCGTGCGGCGGCCAAGTTTGCGGAACCAGCTACTGCTCACGACGCGACAATCCCTCAAATTCGACAGTCTCGACGTAGCGAAATCATGTTGGCATGGGGCGATCTGTGGCAGCTACCTCTGCTACGCTTCGAAATTCACTGGATTCGATCATCGCCGGTCGGGTCCATTGCATCTTCGCTAAAGCACATGGCTTCTAAAAGCACCCTTAGAGTGCTCAGATAGCCGTAGCCCGACCAGTCATCCTTTCGACTGATCAAGCCCCCTAAGCTCACCGGCCAGTTAAGTTGCGTTTCCGCAAATTTGACACGTTGGTCGAGGCGAAGGGGGACTACACGGAATTGGGCGCACGTTTCCTGGTGCCAAGTTTTGAAAGCCTCCGACCGGATCGTGCGGTAGGTATGGGCTGCAAGTTGGTGACGGCGGGGACGGGAATGGCCATGGATAAACGACTGAGCGGAGAGGAAGTCCCGGGCTTGTTCGGACGATTTGCACCGCTGCATCTGCCGTTCCCGTTGTCGCGTTGGCCGGTGCGAGTTCTGATGCCAGATGCTGCGAAGCACCGCGTCCACCGCCGCCGCCGTTCACGGCGGACCCGCACCTCGAACTGCTCCGGGAAGATCGCTCCCAAAAGGCCCCTTACGAGCCTCATACGAAGCCTCGTTCATCTTCGCTGCTGGCCATCCCCGTTGCGCAACCCAGTCTCGTGCTCGCACTCACGCCGGGGAAAGTAAGGTTCGTCGGCTTCGCAACCTTGCGGCAATGCGTTGTCGGGATAGCGGACTGCGCTGACGCCCGGCCTATGGCTTAATCAGCCGGTTGACCTGGCTGGTACAAGAGCACCTTAAAGCCAATCTAAAGGAATCGTCGATAGAACGACGGACTGCCGCTGCATCCGAATGAGGAGTGCAGCGGCAGGTTCAGCTCGTCCAGGGAGCTTGGGCGATTTCGTGAAAGCTATGCTGGTTGTGAGCACCAATCTGGCCGTTGCGCCGCACTCATCCACTAAGATCCGGCTTTCCCGCCTTCGCTTGGCAAAGGGATACGAACTGGCAGTTGGAGGCCTCGGCTGCGGCTGGTTTTTGATCCTTGCGCTTCTTGTGGTCCGAAGAATCTACACCCACGCGGTGGGCATGAACATCGTCGGGGTGAGTCCAATCCGGTGGTCAGGGCTGCTGTCGAGCGTATGCGCGCTCCTGTTCTATTTGGCGCTCTCCTGGTTGATGCTCATTCGACGTTCAGCGGTAGCACGTAGCAATAGCATCATGCCATCAGTCGTTGCGTTCATCGGCGCCTATCTTCCTTGGACTCTTGTGCTGTTCGCACCCCAGGTAGCTGCTACTCCCCGCCAGGATCTTACGTCTGCAGCGCTTCTCTTGGTTGGTAGCGCATTGATGGTCGTTGTGATCTTCCATCTCGGCCGCTCCTTCAGCGTCGTTCCTCAGGCGCGTGGCCTGGTGCGGGGAGGACCATACTCATTCGTCAGACATCCTCTGTATCTCGCAGAGGAAATTGCGCTTCTGGGGATCTTGCTTCAGGTCTATTCCCTCGCAACGCTGACGCTGTTCCTGGCCCACGGCGCGCTACAGGTCATCCGAATCTTTTACGAGGAGACTCTCCTGCGCCGCACCTTCCCGAACTATGAGGACTACACGAGATCAACAGCAAGACTAATCCCCTACGTTTGGTAGGCATTGGACGTGGGGCATCGTGGTTGGTGGCCGATTGATTGGCGTGATGTCTGTTGGAAGCACCCATGCAACAGGGGGGATAGTCGCGCCGGTAGGCTGTCCTTGCACGGGCCAACTATTGACGATCAGGCCAACCCGTGGACCGGCCAATCAACCTCGATGGGTAAGCGTCACCGGAGATGCGACAGCGGCTAGGCACAAAGCCAAATACCCGTACCCAGTGTTTTGATCCGTAGCAAGAATACGATAGCAACCCTGGCTATTAGTCTAAATACCGGACTGAAGGAATGATAAATGGCGACAAGGATTAACCTAGGATTTACCAACCTGCGGTAGCTTTGAAGCTGTCGAATAAACCATCCGGTCTTCGTGGCTGGTCCTCTTGGAAAGGAAATAATCAATGTTCGCATATGGCTGTGCTCTCCTCGAGCGCATGACGGCCGATTCCAAGGGCGTCACAGCCCTGGAATACGGTATTCTGGCGGGTCTGATCGCGGTGGTCATCATTGCTGGTGCGACAACTCTGGGCACTGCCGTGAACACCTTGTTCAATTCCATTGCTGGCACGATCAGTGCCGTGTGACCACTCAATGAGCCTCTTCCGCTTGCAAGGATACTCATCCGAGGCCAAGAGGCCAGAAAAGTGGTCGAATAGCCAGATGCAGTCGTGTTGGCTAAAGCTTCGACGGTCGACATCAGTAACCAGGGATTACTGCTTGCGCCCCAAACAAAAATTGGGGCGCAGGACTGATCCGGCCTAGTACGGCGATTCTAATGTTCTCGTCCTATGGCTGCGCGTGAACTCGCAAGCGTTGGACATGCGAAAAGTCGAACCGTTGTGGGCACGAATCCGCATTGTTGTCTGCGGAGATGGCCAGCACTCATGGGATCCCGAACCAGGCGCCGTTGCATAATCGATGAACAAATGCCTTACGGACCCATATTATTCTCGATCACAGTGTTGGCGCTCCTCATGACGGCGGCGTGGCGTGATGTCGCTACGCGAACCATCCCGGACGCTATCAGCCTGCTGCTGGTTGTTGCAGGCGCGCTGGCGCGAATCCGGGAGGGTCCGTCAGCCTTCGCCGTCTCTGCGGCGACGGCCTTGCTGCTCTTCGCCCTGCTCTCGATCGCCTATTCGCGCGGGCTGCTTGGTGGCGGGGACGTCAAACTCATGACCGCGCTTGCCGTCGGTCTGCCTCCGCTCGACAGCTACCGCTTCGTCGTCGCCACAGCGATCGCCGGTAGTCTGCTTGGGATCGTCTATCTTCTGCTGTCCCGCACATTGAACGGCCAATACAAGGGGCCGCATACATCACTAATTAACCGCGTTACTGCTATTGAATGCTGGCGGATCCATCGACGCGCATCGCTTCCTTACGGGGTCGCCATAGCTGCTGGGGAAGCCTTTGTGCTGCTGCACTTCGGGAGCTTCTGAGCCATGCCGCTCCGTCTTGTTCTGGTCAGCCTCCTCCTGCTCACCGCTCTAGGTCTGGGTCTCATTGGCTATCAAGCGACCAGACCCGTCGCGGAGGCGCCGATTGCCGCTTCAGTAACTCCCCAGCCGCTTACCGTAGACGTCCTGGTCGCCGCCCGCGGACTGCCCGCCGGCACCTTGTTGAAGGAAGAGGACTTTGCGCCACAGGCAGTACCGTCGGCCGAAATACCGCAGGGCGCTCTCACGAATAGTCCGGAGGTTCGGGTCGCCCTGCGCGGTGCCCTGCTGCGCCGCTACCTGGACGCTGGGATGACCCTCAGGGCAGGCGACGTGCTGCATCCGCGCGACCGTGGCTTCCTCGCCGCTGTGCTGGCGCCGGGGACACGCGCCATTTCTATCGGTGTCGACGCAATCTCGGGGAATGGCGGCTTGATCTGGCCTGGCGATCGGGTGGATGTGATCTTGACGCAAGAACTGAACGAGAAGGATGCGCCACTGGCGCGGCGTTTCGTTGGCGAGACGGTACTGAACGATGTGCGCGTCGTCGCCGTGGACCAGAGCATCGCTCAGGGCGCTGTCGCCAACGGTGATAACGCTCCCGGTCACGTGGCACGTACCGTCACGCTCGAAGTGACACTTCAGCAAGCCGAGCGGACCGCTGTGGCGGACAGACTCGGCAAAGTTACCCTGGCGATCCGGGCGATGGACGGGTTGACGGATGTGACTGGGCATCCGGGTTCAGTTTATGGCGGCGATGTTTCGCCTGCGCTTGCCGATGACAGAACACCCGGTACCTCCCGAATGCGGGTCATCGAAGGCAAGGAAGCCCGCGAGGTGACGTTTCAGTGACCGACAAAATTCGCTCGCGTCTCGACGCCTGCCAAGGGTTCGACCGATGATCGAAGACAGCCAGGATACAATTCCCTCGGAGGTCACCGTCCCGCACGCGGCGCCGGTAAGGGACTCGTCTCAGGCAAGGCTGTCGCTCCTGGCCTTCGTGGCCGACGATGAGACTGAAGTCGCGTTGCGCGGCGGTCTCCTCAACGCCGTGGAGGGCATCGAGATCCGGCGTGGGACAATCCTGCATGCCATCAAGCACCTGTCAAAGACGCCAACGCCGCGAACATTGATCGTAGACATCTCGCGCGTGGTGAATCCGATCTACGAACTGGATAACCTTGCCCATGTCTGCACGCCCGATGTCACCGTATTGGTCATTGGAGAATACAATGACCTCGGCCTCTACCGTCACCTGATCCGCGACGCAGGCGTCGCGGAATACGCGCACAAACCTTTGACCCGTGACCGTGTAACTCGCCTGTTTGTGCCACACATCGCGGGTGTCGCGGCTGAAGCCAGCGCGTCCCACGGAGGCAGCGTGATCGCTGTGTGCGGTGCCCGTGGCGGTGTCGGCACGACCACAGTGGCAATCAATCTGGCACTGCAGCTCACTGCCGCCACGCGCGGCTATGTCGTCTTGCTTGACCTTCACTTGCAGCAGGGCACCACAGCGCTGATGCTCGGCGTGAAGCCGGTCGGCGGGCTGCGAATTGCACTAGAGCAGCCCGAGCGCGCGGATGCCCTGTTTCTCGACCGCGTCTGCGTGGAAATCAACGAACGGTTAAGGCTGATCGCAGCCGAGGAGGCGCTCGACGGGTCACCCTCGCCTACCCCAGACGGAGTCCGGCGCGTACTGGAACTGCTGCGCCGCCGTTTCAACTACATCGTCATCGACCTGCCGGTGCTCGCCACGCCCACTGTAATGCAGGCTTTTCGCGCCGCGCGTCACCTGCTGGTGGTGATGGCGCCCGATCTCGCCAACATCCGCGACACAGACCGTGTGCGTCAGTTGGCCGCGGGGCTCGGCAACCCACAGATAAGCATAGTGCTGAATCGGATCGGCATGCCGGGCGGCCTGAAGGTCCCGATGATCGAACAGGGTCTCGGCAGCAAGCCGACCGTCCAGATCCCGGACGTCGGCAAGCAGCTGGGACGAGCCGCGAACCTGGGCAAGCCCGCCTTGGGAGAATGCCCCGCCTTCAGGAAGGCGATGGCCTTGCTGGCATTGGAGGTCTCCGGGACCGGCGTAGATAAACCATCTCACGCGGGCGTCCGGTCCTTGTTCGGCTGGAGGGTCCGATGACCAAACGGTTCGGGCGCCGGCTGGAGGAAGTGTCTCCGGTCGAGGTTGTACCGCGACCGCCTCCCGTGGCTGCCGTCGCGGCGCCAGATGTCACACTTCGGCTTCGGCTGCGTGCCAAGATTATGGAACAGCTCGATCCGAGTATCATCGCCGAGATGTCTCCCGAGATTCTGCGCGCCGAGCTGGAGCCGGTCATCCACCAGATCGCAGACGAGGAGCGAGTGCAGCTTTCGGCGCTCGATCAGGCGCAGTTGGCGCAGGATTTAACTGATGACATGATCGGCTTCGGACCTCTGGAACCACTGCTGCGCGACGATTCGATCAGTGACATCATGGTGAACGGGCCGCATACGGTCTTCATCGAGGTGCAGGCAAGCTCCAGAGGTCGGCCGTCTGTTTCCGCGATGCGGAGCACGCTGCCATGGTGGCGCAGAAGATGGTGGCCACGATTGGCAGGCGGATCGACGAATCGAGTCCTCTTTGCGATGCCCGCCTGCCGGACGGCAGCCGCGTCAACGTCATTTTCCCGCCACTGGCCCTCGACGGTCCGTGCATCTCAATTCGCAAGTTCACCAAGAAGAAGCTCGACTTCGCCGCCATGATGAGGAACGGCAGTATGGTTCCCGCTGTAGCGCACCTGCTTGAAATTGCAGCACGCTGCCGGTGCAACATCCTGATCTCCGGTGGCACCGGCTCAGGCAAGACCACCCTGCTGAATGCCCTAAGTCGAATGATCTCGCCCGACGAACGCATCGTGACAATTGAGGACGCCGCAGAACTGCAACTGCAGCAGCCGCACGTGGTCCGCCTCGAGACGAGAACAGCAAATCTCGAAGGGCGAGGGGAAATTAACCAGCGGGAGCTGCTGCGCAATGCATTGCGGATGCGACCTGACCGCATTATCGTGGGCGAGGTCCGTGGCACCGAGGCGTATGACATGCTGCAGGCCATGAACACCGGACATGATGGCTCGATCAGCACGGTCCACGCCAATACCACGCGCGATGCAATCGGCCGGATCGAGAATATGGTGCAGATGGCGACCGTGAATCTGCCGGCCCGCGCGATCCGTATGCAGATCGCCGGCGCCATGGATCTGATCATCCAAATCGAACGAATGCGGGACGGAGTGCGACGTGTCACGCAAATCTCTGACGTCTGTGGGATGGAAGGCGATGTCATCAGCATGAACGACGTGGTGTCGTTCGAATTCGATCACGAGGATGCATCCGGAAAAATTGTTGGCCACTATCGCACCGCGCTGGCACGCCCCTCGTTTGAGACCAGACTGACCTACTTTGGTCTGGAAAAAGCGTGGATGGAGGCAGCACAGAGCCTGTGACATGCGGTACTCGCTGACCGTCGCCGTGATCAGCTTTCTCCTGGTAGGGTCCGCGAGTGCGATCCTGCTGGTGTGGGATGTCAACATGAGCCGCCTGCGGGCACGGGTGGCCGCGGTTCATTCCCACGCCGAGGATCCGGCTCCGACGACGCCAGTGCAAGGGCTTGCTATCCGAACGGCCAATCAGCCCGGCAGGCTGTCGAAACGACTCATGCGCCTGCTACGGCTCAACCCGGATATCCCTCAGCAGAACGTCATCGCCTGGAAGCTGGTGATCGCGATCGCCTGCGCGGTGGCCCTGATGGGCTTCTTCTACGGACGGAGCTTCGTGGGCTGGCCGCTCGCCGCCTTGTCGATGCCGGTGGAGGCGCTTCTTGTCGCTCGGGTCATCTTCGGATGGGAACGCACACGCTTCCAGAAGGTGGTGTTGGAGCAGCTCCCAGACGTTATGGCTCTGATCTGCCGCGCGGTCGGTGCCGGCATCCCGTTGAGCGAGGCGCTACGGAGCGTCGCGAAGGATGCGCCCAATCCCTCACAAGAGGAGTTTGTTCACGTGGTCAGCGAAATGGCCATCGGGCAGCGCCTTGAAGGCGCACTATGGAATCTGTACGAACGCGTTGAGCTGCCCGAATACGCCTTCTTCGCAGTCACAATCGGCCTGCAGGCGCAGACCGGCGGCAGCCTGGTCGAAACCCTTCAGAACCTGCAGGAGATGGTTCGGAAGCGTGTGGCGCTTTCGAAGCGTGGCAAGGCGATGGCAGCTGAAGCGCGCGCGTCCGCGATGATTTTGGGGGTGTTGCCGTTTGTTATGGGTTTCATTCTCGCTTTCATGCAGCAAGGCTTTCTCGATTTCTTTTTCAATACCCCAACCGGCAACCATCTGCTGTTCCTTGCGTTCGGCCTTCTGGGAACGGGCATCCTGGTCATGCGCCAGCTGATTCGCCGGAGCCTTTCGCCGTGACTCACGCTCAGCTTCTTGTTCTTGCCGCCATTGGAACCGGTATATTGGCGCTGGTCGTGGCTGCGTGCCTGTTGCTTTCCTGGGGCGCCGAGGACGATGTCATCAAGCTCCGGATCAAAGGATTACGTCAAAGCGACGGCTCAGCGCAATTTCGCTCATCGCGTTTCGGGCCCTCGTTGATTTCGTTGATCAAGCGTCTCGGTAATGCAATGCGTAGCAAGATGCTGTCCTCCCACGATATGGACGCCCTTGCGAAGACTTTGGCAGCGGCCGGTTTTGAACCATCGAAGGCAATACCACTCTTCATGGGCGCAAAGGCGGCATGTCTGCTCTGTATCCCCGCACTGATATATCTATGCACCATTCTCCTTGGCTACCCAATCGGCAAACAGGCACTTTTTGTGGGCCTATCGCTGGCAGTGGGCATGATGCTGCCCAACTGGACGGTGGCGCTCATCCGCAGGCCTTATCAAGCGGCATTGCGCCGTGGGCTACCCGATGCTCTGGATCTGATGGTCGTCTGTGCCGAGGCGGGGCTGGGACTGGGATCGACCGTCGAGCGCGTGGCCCAGGAGATGAAGAAGTCGAACAGGCCGATCGCCGTCGAATTCTCGCTGTTCACCCACGAGATGCGGATCATGCCCGACCGTAGGATTGCGCTGGCAAATCTAGCCGAACGCACCGGTCAGCCCAATCTGAAGCGGCTCGCTGGAACTCTCTCCCAGACTCTCAAATACGGCACCCCACTTGCCCAGGGGTTGCGTACTCTTGCCGCCGAGATGCGCAACGAACGAATGATTCAGTTCGAGGAAAGAGCGGGCAAGCTCCCCGCCTTGCTCGTAATGCCGATGATGATGTTCATCCTTCCGTGTCTTTTCATTATTCTGATGGGACAGCCGGCTGCCCAACTGGTGGGCGCACTTGCAAACCTGCACCACTGACCGGCTCCTTGGTCACGGGGAGCTTGGTCATGGGGAGCTTTGTCCCGCCGCTACTTAGGATCAGGCTGCGGGCTCACCGCCACGAGCCTGCCATCCTTGATCAGGTCCGGATCCAGTGGCAGGTCGTGCCGCACCACGCCGTGGCCCCCCAGGGATGGGCTTGTTAGGCCGTCCACCACAAGGTCAATGTCGCCAGCGTTCCCCGTCGTTAGCAGCAAGTTCGGCTTTGCCGGTACCGCCCAGCTGTCGCCGGGATGCAGCATACGGTTCAGCAGCACCGCGCCCGCTCGGTCGCGCACCTGCACCCAGGTGTCGGCGCGGGCGCGAAGCAGAATCCGCGACTGGTCGGACTGTCCACTGAGAGCCGGGTGGACCGTCAACGGCATCGCAAGCGCTGCCGCGGTCGAACTCGGCGAGGTTGCCGGAACCGGTGGCTCCTTAGCCGGTGGCTCCCTGGTCTGTTGCACCGGTGGCGCTTCGACCGTCACGGGTGCCAGCGCAACAACCGACGTATCCGGCGTCGCACCGGGCTGCATCGCCGGTTCGGGCGTCGGGGCGAGATGCGGCGGCATCTGCATGCTGGTCGACGATGATGCCAGCGTCTGTGTCAATGCGGAGAACGCGCCGTCGGAAGGACGATCCCCCAGCAATTGCCGCGATCGCTCGGCGTTGCCGGTGGCTGCATAGAGAATACCCAGATTGACCTTGAGCCGCGGTGGTGAGCCGTCCGCGTCCTGCATTGGCGCGAGCGTCTCCAACGCCTGGCGGATCCGCCCCTCCAGCATCATCGATACGGCAAGGTCATTCCTGACGACCGGATCATCAGGTGCAGTCGCGAGCGCCTGTCGGTAGATCAACTGCGCCGCGGCATGCTGGCCCTGCAGATCGAGCGCCACGGCCTTGTCGACAAGTGCACGGCTATCACCAGGGTTGGCTGCCAGCAATTGGTCGAATTCGGCGATAGCCTGGACGGGCTGCCCCGCCACGAGATCGATTACTGCCAGAGCCCGTATCAGGTCTATCTGGCCGTGATTGGCCCGCAGACTTTCCGTCAGGATCTGGCGCGCCTGCGCGACCTTGCCACTCCGAGCAAGCGCATCGGCGCAGCGCAGCTGCAACTCGATATTGGCAGGATTGTTTGCCGCAGCGGCAATATACATCGATATTGCAAGGTCGCTGTCGCCGGAGGCGTCCGCGGCTTCAGCCACCTGCAATCGTGCCTCCGTCGTCAAAGTGGACCGGTGCTGGTCAGGGATCGATGTGCAGGCGGTCAGAGCACCGTAGGCTGCGACGGACAGGGGGAGAAACGATCTCGGAAACGGGCGCATGACGGTCGATCCTTGCGCGCTACTGGTTTGGACTGGGATTGGCAGTCCCTTGTTGCTGTGGCTGGGAGGTTCCACCGATCGGCGTCGTGCTCAGTTGAGGCAGTGGATAGGTTTTCCCGGCGAGCACCCTCGCCACTGGTGCTGCAGCCTCGGCGCCGCCGGTGGCGCCCTGGCCAGCACCTTCGATCAGATCATGCGTGTTGACGAGCATGACGGGCAGGTTCGCGTCGTTGTCGCCGGCGGGATTCCATGTCCCCGGCCGTTGGTAAGGATCGAATGAATCGGGTGCACAACTCATGACGAGCAGTGCGATAAACAACCAACCGAAGTGGTACATGCATATCCTCACTTCAGAATGAAACCGGCGTCGAGCGGAGGCATGCCGGCCGGGGTGGGGGCCAGCTGACGGCCAAACAGGATCCTGTCCAGGTCAGTCGCCGACCTGAAGTTGTCGATCGGGGTGTGCAGCGCTGCCGGGCCGGAGGCAGGCTGCACCACATACGGTGTGACAATGATGACCAACTCGCTCTCACCGCGCTGGAAGTCGTTGGATTTGAACAGCGCACCGAGCACCGGAACCTCCCCGATCCACGGCAAGGCATTCGTCGTGTCGAGGCTGGACTTCTGCAGCAGCCCTGCAATCGCGAAGCTCTGGCCGCTGCCAAGTTCGATCGTCGTTTCAGCGCGCCGCACGGTCAGCGCAGGGATCGTCAACGTGCCGCCCGCCAGGGGCACACTGACCGCACCATTGGTGGTAAGCTGGCTGACCTCGGGTCGGATATGCAGGTTGAGCCGGGTCGGAGACATCACGGTCGGAACCACTGCGAGGCTGACCCCGAACGTCTTGAACTCGACCGTGATCGTGGTCTGGCCGTTGTTTACGCTGCCGGCGACCGGGATCGGGAACTCGCCGCCGGCCAGGAAGCTTGCGGTTTCACCGGATAGGGCGGTGAGGTTGGGCTCCGCCAGGATGGTGATCAACTGATCGCCTGCCAGGGCATCGATGATGCCGTTGACATCCCATAGCTTGTTGCCGGAGGTGAAGCCGGCGCCGAGTTGATTGGGTGCGGCGGTGCTGTTCGCCAACGGCGCCAGACCGAGCGGAAGCAGCGGGCTGATCGCTGCGCCAGTCGCTGCGCCAGTGCGCAGCCCAAAGCGCCAACCTGGGCCGCTGCCGAGCGCCTGCCAATTGAAGCCCAATTGTCGCGTGACCTGACGGTTGATCTCCGCGATCCGGACTCGGACGTTGACCTGGATGGCTCCCAGCACGGTGAGGTTGTCCAAGATCCCGCCCTTGTCGCCGACGTAGCCACGGGCAATTGCCTCGGCCTGCTGAGCAGCAGATGCATTCGGCACCGTCCCGGTGAGGAGCGCCTGGGTTCCTGCAGCCTGGACACGCACGCCCGATGCGCCCTGCACCGAGCGGGCAATGGCCGCCTGTATAGCCAGTGCAGCGGCGGGGGTGACGGCCCCGACGACGGCCGGCTGAGCGGCGACAAGGGATTGGCCGCTGGCGCCGGAGGTGACAGTCACGTCATATTGGATGATTGCCACGCCCGCTTCCGTTGTAGCGATCACCGTTGTGCGGCCGGGCGCTACTCCCATCAGAAACAAGCTGGTGGGCGAGGCTGGTTGTACGCGTGCGACGGAGGGCTCTGCAGAGAGCACGGTGGCCGCCGGCTGCGGCAAGCGCAACAGCACGCCGGTTCCCGCCTGTACGGAGATTGGCTGACTTTGCGTGCCCCCGGATGGACTTACTGCCGCGACAGGAGCGCCAGGTGCAGGCGTAGGTCGAGTTGTTTGCGCCTCAGCCTCATACGGCCTCGCCAATGTGGAGGGTGCCGCGGCGTAGGCAGCAAACAGTCCACACAGCAATAGAATCACGGAGAGTGGGCAGACGACGCACTTCATGAGCCAGTCCATCGCTACTTGCCCTTATTGGCCCCGGCACGGGGGCTTGCCCTACCGGGGCCCGCTGTCTGCCAGTTGGGAGCCAGTATCTGGCACTCCTCGTACGTTCCCGGCTCAGAGCGTTGTTATCTCCAAACAAGTTAACAAACAGTGTTCGCACCGGCGCACCCATTCGCTACGCCATCCATCCCGCCCACCGCGACAACGTCGTGTATTGGAAATATCCCGTAAACGGACGACCATTTAAACGATATATATACGGCTTTGGGGCGTAATGCGGACACCCCGATGCTTCGGACGTCGGGCGGCCCCTGAAGAGGACCGCAACCGCGCAATGAGTCGCCGAATTTTCGATCTTCCACGCGAGCGCGCCGGTATGGCGGCGCTCGAGTTTGCCCTCACGGTGCCAGCGCTGCTGATCATAATGCTCGGCGCGACACAGTTTGGCCTCACCTTCAACAACTATCTGATGCTGACAAATGCCACGCAGGCGGGGACGCGCCAGTTTGCTCTGAGCCGCGGAAGCAACACACTCGCGGCTGATGCCGTGAACATGGTGTACGGATCGGCGCCGAATCTCTCGCCGGCGAACCTCACGATCATCCTGAAGGTCGGGGTAACCCAATGCGCCAGCGTCCCGCCGCTCACGTCGGCGGCGAACGCGGCGTGCAAGACGGCAATGGACAGCGCACAAGGACAGGCCGCCACATTGACGTCGACATATCCATGCACCCTGAAGATATACGGACACGACTATTTGCCGCATTGCACCCTAACCGCGCAGACGACGGAGCGTATAGAATGAACCGGACAGCGCTTTCCCTATTTCACCGGTTCCGCCATGACCGAAGCGGTGCAATGGCCATTCTGGTGGGTATCTCGACCGTCGCAATCGTCGGGGTAAGCGCCCTCGTCGTCGACGTCGGCGCAGTCCTCAACGCCCATCGAACGTTGCAGGCTTCCAGTGACGCAGCTGCCATGGCGGCCGCGCAGGACATCGGCTCCGCCACCGTCGACCCGCGTGCTACAGCAAGAGCGTACAGCTCGGTTGCGGGAAATAAGAATTCCCTCAGCAACCTCAACGCCACGATGACGGCCACGTTGAAGTGCTTCACGAGCACAGGCGTAACGTGCGTCGGAACACCCCCTGCAAACGGCATTGTAGTGACGCAGGTGGCAAGCGCTCCCACTTACTTTGCCAAAGTGTTCGGGGTCACTTCGGTGGCGATCTCGGCGACCGCGACCGCCGGTGCGAAGGGCGGCATGTCGCAACCTGTCGATGCGGTGATCATTCTCGACACGACGCAGTCTATGAACAGCGCAGATACCAGTTGTCCGCCAATCCCGGGCATTGCCCATCCAACACGGCTCGACTGCGCACTGGCCGGGGTCAGGGCTCTCCTGACCGGGTTCTGGCCGACAGTGGACCAGGTTGGCCTGATGGTGTTTCCAGGGGTGACAAGTGCGACGGTCTCGACTGACTACGATTGCACAAGCAGTCAACCCACCATTGTGGCATACAATAACTCACCTGCGCCCGTGTACCAGATCGTTCCACTCACGGCCGACTACCGCACGTCCAACACTGCGTCACTCAATCTGGCATCCAATATCGTGAAGGCGGCACGGGGCGGCGGGGCCAGTTGTTCGCAGGGGATCTCTGCGGTCGGTGGTAAGGGTACCTTCTACGCTGACGCGATCACCGCGGCCCAGACCGCCCTCACAGCAGGTCGGGCGAACGTACAAAAGGCGATCATTCTGCTCAGCGACGGTGATGCGGGTGCGTCATCCAGCTATATGACCGCGGCGAAAAAAAACGACCAGTGCCATGAAGCAATTACGGCTGCTCACACCGCCGCAGCAGCGGGAACCTGGGTCTACTCGGTCGCCTATGGCTCGCCAACGTCAGCTTCCTCAAGTTGCAGCACCGATTCGACTCACATCTCTGCTTGTCAGACTATGCAGCAGATCGCGTCGACCCAACAGATCATGCCTGATCCATCGAAGTTTTTCTCTGATACTGTGGGAGGCACCAACAGCTGCACTTCGGCGGCCAACTCGGTCTCCAACCTGATCGATATCTTCAAGAACATCGGCACCAGCTTGTCCTCGGCGCGGCTACTCCGCAACGACACAATTTGAACAGGTTACGGGCTTATACCCTCGACGGCGATGCGCTCAACCCTGATCCACCATAATCAATATATCAATGCTGTGTGGCAACGGCTTGGCTCCTGGATTACCAGGTTCATCTCTTGGCAGCGCCAACCTGGGCGGAATTGTATTGTGATTATCACCGTCACCATGTTGGTATCGTTGGCCCCGCAGCCGACCGGCGCTGCGACCTACGAATTCGAAGGACCCTATGCCATCAGAGTGCTCCACCAAGGTCTCGAATTAGAATTTTCTGGCACCCTTTCCTAAGCAGTTCCACAACAATTCGGCATTGCACTGGCAGAGGCTCCGAATGTCCGCATCGTACGCCTCAATAGTCCTGGCGGGCACATCAAAGCTGCTGTCGAGGTTGCTGACATCATCCATGCTCGCCACTTGGACACTTACGTTCCTCAGACATGCGCTTCGGCGTGCACGATCGCCTTCCTGGCGGGAAATCGACGGATCGTCAGCGCGTCTGCGAAGCTTGGCTTTCATCAAGCCCACGGACCCGGACTCTCGAGCGAGCAAAGCAACGTTCTGCTCGAGGTCGCTTACCAACGATTTTCCTTGCCGTCGGCTTTCATTGCTCATGTTCTACGCATACCGCCATGGGACCTTTGGACTCCGGATCTCGCCGAACTACGCAAGGTTGGGATTGTCACCGAAGTCGCACCGGACGGCGCGTTCGCAGCCTCGGTGCCCTGAAGGTGCGGGTTCAGCGCCTTCTTCAGCGCATCAGCAGACCGTCCTCGCTGAAGACTGCCTGTGGGTGTTGGCCAGAGCCGATCATCAATGATCTCGTCGCGGATCATCATGCATTCCCGTCGCCCTCCAGGACGTATCGTTTGACCACCCTCCACACTTTCTTGACCGGCCCGCTGGCCGGTGATGCGTCGTGCTGTGGAACATCGGCCCAAGGGTGGCAACAGACAGTTACAAGCCGCCGTCTGACTGACAAGCTATTGCCCTTATTCTGCCCGGCTCCCGTATTCAACTCCCCGATCCGTCTAGGGGACGGCTCATCCCGAGAGAGGAGAGACTGGCGAATGCATCGTTCACTACTGTTGATTGCCGGGCTATTGATGGCGACAACCATGCTATCCGGCTGCGTCGTCGAGGCGCCCGGCCATTATCACTGGTGGGGTTGGCATCACGGTGATCATTGAGCTTGCGCGTCTGCTAACCGCCTAGCCGGTCATCCGGGGAATCTTCAACAATTCTACCAATGGCGGCAGGTGGCAAAGGTAGGAAACGTTCCTGTCCCAGACTGCTCGACCAGGTCACGATCCACGGGTCGAGGCCAGGTGGACAATACACTGAATGCAGAGGCTTCGGCCGCTGGGGAAGAATTTGGAGAGGCGGACGCTGTCGATCGTCGAACACCCCAACACCTGCCGACCACCCTCCCTACTGAGACTTTGCTGGTGCGTCCGAAATCACGGCTGCCACACCTTCTGGATTGATGTTGAAGGCCAAGAAGGTGAAGGGCTCGTTGCCGAGGTTCCCCCACTGGTGGACGAGGCCAAACGGTTCATAGACAAAGGAACCGGGTCCCTTCGCATCGATCCTCCCGTTAACAGTGTTAGATCCGGTTCCCGAGATGATATAGTACAAAGCCGCTCCCGACCGATGGTGCGGCGGGTTCGGCGGCATCTGCGCTGGAAATGTGACCCGGGTCAGATTGAGATCATATCCACCCGGCTTCAAGTCAGGAATCGGCGCCGACGTACGATAGAGTTCTCGCACTGTGGCATGCGCCGTTGCGGCAGGCCGGTCAAGGCTTGCAGCCGGCCCAAGGATAAAATGGAGGAAGGTCGAAGGAACAGCGCTGCCGGCCTTCAGTGTCACTGTTTCCCCGGCACTAATGAACAACCCATCGCCAGAGTTCAGTGTTGTTGCCACTCCATTGACCGAAACCTCGGTCGATCCCAACATTTGGTAGAGGATGCCGCTGGCCCCTGACAGGCCGCTCGTCTCGCCCGGCGGCAGGGTAACGCCCGATGCTCCGAAGTAGAGCGGGACTGCCGTCACGCCAGGCAGCTTGGAGGTGGCGATCACTGTTCGGGTGATCGCGGAGGATGGAGGCGTTGGTTGCGCGACGGCCGCCGTTGTCAGTCCTACTACGCCGAGCAGCAATATCCTGGCGATCCTGAGCAGCATGATTGCCTCCCCGTGTATCCGTCTCCGACGCACTATACGCCGTCTGACCACTCCCAGGAACGCCGGTTGACTGCCGCAGATTCTCCTCCAAGGCCCAGCCCGGCAATGATAATAATGCACGTGTCATGGGCGACACTTGGGGCCGACCCCAATATTTTCGGTTGGTCGGCGGGGCGCCGTCAGGAAACGGGACGCGGTGCAAACCTGTGGCGCGGACACGCATGCCGGGTGGCCCGCGCTGCCTTCAGGCTCCCAGAATTGGTCCCGGACGCAACTCAGCGTCGGACCGGGCGGTTGCCAGGCGCCGGCACGCTGATGAAGGCCTCGACGAGGACTGCGTCAACTACTGACTTACTGTTTACGCGTGCCAGCCGGAGCCGCGGATAACGCTGCAGAAATTGCCCGGCGTGAAATGCGGATCCTTGTCGGCGAGCACGTCGGCCTTGACATTGCCGAAGGTAGTATGCGGCTTGTGCCTGATGCCGTCGTAGAACGCCTGTATGATGTCTTCCTTGAAGCGACCGCTGCGCGGATGCAGTTGCACCACCGCATCGCGCTCGGCGTCGGAAAACTCGGAGTAGGCGATGCCCAGCACATCCATCTCCACGCCCGCTGTCAGCAGCGCAATCACCGGGTGCATATGCTGTGGAATGCCCGGCGTGGTGTGCAGCGCGATCGCGGTCCACACTGTGTCGTTATCCTGCTGCGATATCCCGTGGACCCGTAGGAAGTCGCGCGCGGCGTTCGCGCCGTCCACCTCAAAGCGCTCATTGACGCTGCTGTGCTGAAGTGTCAACCCCATGTCGTGAAACATCGCTCCCGCATAGAGCAGTTCGGCATCGAACGTCAGGCCACGCCGCGCCCCGGTCAGCACGCCCCAGTAGAAGACGCGGCTGGAATGGTGAAACAGCAGTGGCGATTCCGTATCTCGCACGAGCTCTGTGATCTCGCGCGCAAGCCTGCTATCGGGGACTTTGATTCCTTCGACCGCGACTGCCATCACCGTTCTCCTGCCGAATGGATAAGTGTCGACGTTCTTCGCAAGGAATTTTATCATCGCCGTCTCATGCGCGAGGTTAAAACCGGCAAAACATGGTCAACGCCCGAGCACTTCATGGCATCGGTCCATGGCGTCTCACTCCTACTGCCGCGGTTAACAGAGCTTTATGGGTATTAACTTGGTCGGCTTGGTGATGCGATGTACTAAGCTTCTGCCGCGGATCACATATTCCCTGGTGGAGTAAATGCGATGACACTGCGCCACCATTTTCATGCATATCTCGACGACATTCGCCGCGAGGGTCGCTATCGCATCTTCACCGATCTCGAGCGAGATGCCGCCCGGCCGCCCTATGCATGCTGGCGTGATGGCGGCATCTGCCGCGAAGTCGTCGTATGGTGTTCCAATGACTACCTTGGGATGGGGAACCATCCCATTGTTGTCGATGCCATGGTCAAGACGGCGCGCCGCGTGGGCACCGGTGCCGGGGGGACGCGGAACATCGCCGGCAACAGCCATGCTGTTGTTGCACTGGAGGAGGAGCTCGCCGACCTGCATCGCAAGGAGGCCGCGCTCGCCTTCTCGTCCGGTTATGTCGCCAATGAGGCGGCGCTGGGCGCCATCGGCAGGCTTCTGCCGAATTGCCTGATCCTATCGGACGAGAAGAACCACGCCTCGATGATCGCCGG
>DATAPW010000281.1:0-32665 GCA_036265005.1 Acetobacteraceae bacterium
AAATTATACCCCGATGGCTTACGCTGAACGGGACGACGCACACAGCCGTCTCCTTCACCAAAGCATAAAGACCTACAAAAGGCGTCATCGCTATTGCTCCTTCCTCGCTCGCCGGCGCCACGCGACCCCGATTTGCTCATCATAAGTGGAAGGGCTGCGCTCCAAGTTTGGCGACGCAGCCGCCGCGATACACCATCTCTGGACGAGCAGCGACAACTCGATACTCATGCAGAAGCCACCCCGCGTGCCGGCCGGGGACCCGCGCCAAACCTCCCGTCACTCGGAGCGATCGTCTATGCGATTGTCGTCACACCCGCGGCATGCCGAGGCCACGCTCCGCGACGATGTTGCGCTGGATTTCATTCGTCCCGCCGGCGATCGTGCCGGAAAACGCACTCATGAAATCGAACATTGGGCTGCCGAAAGGCTCTTCCGCGAGCATGGCGAATTCCTGGCCTTCGACCCCGGCGATCCGGACCATGAAGGAGCAGATTCGCTGCCGCAACACCGTCACGGAAAGCTTGATGATCGACGGCAGGACACTGGCCGAAGCGTTGGGCTTTTCGTGCTCCTCCAGCACGCGCCGCAAAAGTCGCCGTCCCGCCTGCATCTCCGCCAGGAAGCTCACGAACTCGCGGTGGAGTTGCGTGTCCCGCAACCAAGCCGCGCCGGTCTCCAGTGATTTGCGGTAGAACACCTCGATCTCATAGCGTTGACGCTCGGCGCCCTCGAACGCGATCACCCCGCGTTCCGAGCCCAGGGTCGCTTGTGCGACACGCCAGCCGTTGTTCTCAGCCCCGATCATGTTTTCGGCGGGAATCCGGACATCCGTCAGGAAGAGCTCGCCGAACTCGGAGCGGCCGTTGGCCTGCCGGATCGGCCTTACCTCGACCCCAGGAGCATGCATGTCCATGATGAAATAGGTGATACCGCGATGCTTCTGCGCGTTCGGATCCGTGCGGGTCAGCAACAGGCAATTATCGGCGTACATGGACGACGACGACCAGATCTTCTGCCCATTGATTACATAATGATCGCCATCGCGAACCGCCCTTGTACGCAACGACGCGAGGTCGGAGCCGGAATTCGGCTCCGAGAATCCCTGGCACCAGAGTTCGCCCTTGGCCACACCAGGCAGGTAGCGGCGCTTCTGCTCCTCCGTTCCGTGCGGAAACAGCGTGCCCGGCATATGGATCAGCGAAATCGTGAATATGCGGGCCTGCGGCGCGTCCGCGCGAGCCATCTCATCGGCGATGGCGACCAGGTGCCGCAGCGTCAGTCCGGCGCCGCCATATTCCTTCGGCCAGTGCGGAATGGCGAGACCGACCTTGCTCCGTTCAGCCATCCACCAGCGTTGGAAGGCGACGTACTCTTCATTCGATGCCCGGACCATGCGGGCCCTCCAGTCGGGCGGCACGACCTCGGCCAGCCAGTCGCGAATCGCCAGCCGGAAGGCCGGCAGATCGTGTTGCGCGTCGAGAATCGTCATGGTTCCAGCTCCAACGCGGACCGTCCGGTGCGTGTGATCGCTGCCAGCATGGCGGCGGCCCGATCGCGCAGCGCGGTGTTCGGCATGACCAGCACTTCGTTCAGGCGCGCGCGCTTGAGGAAAATGTGCGGATCGAAGTCCCAGGTGAAGCCGACGCCCCCATGCAGCTGCACGCAGTCGGTGGTGACGAAGACAGCGGCTTCGGTCGCTTCAGCCTTGGCGAGCCAAACCCAGATTTCCGCGTCGGGCTCGTCCGCGGCGCCGCGGTGGATGGCGTGCGCCACCATCTCATCCATCACCGTCAGCTTCGTGGCGAGGTCGGCAGCACGGTGCTTGAGCGCCTGGAACCCCGCGATCGGTTGTCCGAACTGCTCGCGCGTCTTCATGTAAGCAATCGTTCGTTCGGTGACGGAACGGGCCGCGCCGCAACTGTCCGCCGCGGTCGCGAGTGCCATGGCCCGGAGCAGCGCCACGCTGGTTGCCTCGGGATCCTCCAGGACGGCGGCGGGCTGCGCGTTCTGGAGGCGAATGTCGATTACCTCCCGGGTCCGATCCCACATCGGCATCGTATTCACGTCGGCCCCGCCCAGCTCGACGATGACCCATGCGGCGCCGGCGGGAGCGAGAACGAACGCGGCGTCGCGCGCGCCCAGGCAGCGCAGTGTGCCTGACACGCCTGTGCCAGACCGTGTCAGGACCGTCGCGCCCGGCGTGGCCGGGACCGCCGCGCTGATTTCACCGGACGCGATGCGCGGCAGCCACGTATTCCGGGTCGCGTCAGTGCCGGTTTCGACGATCGCCTGTGCGGCCGAGAGCGTGGAAATGTACGGTCCGGGCGCGGCCTGCCGTCCAATCTCGGTGTGGAGGATGGCGGGGCCGTGGGTGCCCAGTCCGAGCCCGCCGTACTGTTCCGGAATGCCGAAGCCAAGCCAGCCAAGGGAGGCGGCCTGGGACCACAGTTCCCGATCGAGCGAATTCTTGCCGTCGATGAACGCGTGCACAGCCGTGCTGCTGCTTTGCTCCGCCAGCACGGCGGCGATGCCTTCCCGCAAGGCATCGAGCGTCTCCTGGTCCAGTGAACCTGCCGTCTCGATCGCTTTCGCCGCCATGCGGCCTCCTACTGCTCGCAACATTTCGCGGTGTTCGCCCATAACGGTCCGGCGCGCTGGGGTTTGGCGGACGCGTCGTTCGTCAGGAGGGGCGTTGTCGCGCATATTTCGCGCCGCGGTCCCGCGGCAAGACGGTGTACGGGCGCGGAGGTGGCGCCCGGGTTATCGACCTGCCCTTGCTGAACGGATGCGTCATCGTGGCATGCTCGTTTCCTCGAAAGGGCGCTGCCTGGCCGCAGCTTTGTATACCGGCGAGTATCCATTGCCCGATCCACAGCAGCAAGAGCACGCGCCATAGCGCTGTGTCATTTGGACGCCTCAACGACAGCCGGCGGAGATCGATAAGTCGGCGGACGGAACGCCGCCAGACCACACCTGCGGCGCGTCATCGCGCGCGCCTGGGTCGGTCGTCTGGCCGTCGGGCCGGTGATCCTGAGAGCAGTCATTCGTTGAGGAGCCAAGGGCGGCTCCGCGCCCATCTCCGACATGCGCGGTGGCTCGCGTGTTTCGCAATAGCGAACCAACTGGGTCCTGTGGTCGCCGTCGCTCATGTGCAGCGCCGCCGATCCGTTCGCTGTCGCGATCCGGCGGCCACCCATGAAGCGATAGCCCGAGCCGGAGAGGTCCGCGACGGCCACAGACCACACGATCGGCTCGGCATCGGCAGTTCCAGCAGCCAAGCGACAATCGTGCGCGTTCAGATTTCGCCGTCGCGTGGCATTTGCACGTCCCGTTCGGTCTGTGCAAACGCCACGCCGCGCCGTTTTGGGCTACCCGAGCGTGACTTCGGCCTCGATCACTTCCAGATCGGCGGTCATGACCATGCCCTTGGTTTCCGGCCCCAGGAAGACCGCGATGATATACACGACCAGCGAACCGATCGTGCCGTACATCATCGGTTTGACGAAACCCATGCCCTGGTTCACCGCGAAGTAAGTCAGGATCGGCGCGACGGCCGCGCCCCAGACCGCGCCCTGATGATAGATGAATCCCGAGGCGGTGGCTCGTACCTCGGTGGGGAAGCGTTCCGACAGCCAGCCGGGGTTCAGGGCATCCTTGCCGCCGAAGAAACAGATGAACAACAGGAAGAACGCGAGGAACATGGTCCGGTCAAGCTGCGTGATATACAGCGGAACGATGAACAGGGCGATGATCGTGGGGATCATGAGCGCCCAACGCCGTCCGACGCGTTCCGACAGCGCGCCCCAGAAGCTGCACGCGAGGAACGTGATGATGTTGCCCCAGAACACCGGGACCGCCACCTGGGCCGGCGTCCAGCCCAGTTCCTTTGTCAGATAGGTACCGAGCATGGCCCAGACCGCGTAGTAGGTGCAGAAGTTCGCGGCCATCCACGCGACACCTGTGAGGGTGTTGTACAGGTATTTGGGCTTGAAGATGGCGAACAGCGGCAGGGTGACCTGCTTTTGCGTCGCGTTCTGGATCCTCTTGTTTTCCGACCAGACCTCGGGCTCTTTCACGTACAACCGGATCCAGACGCAGGCGAGCGCCGGCAGCACGCCCAGGATCAGCATCCCGCGCCACCCGTAGCCCTTATGCCATGCTTCCAACGGTCCGTACAGGAAGCCGTAGGCCAGGCCGGACAATGCGAAGCCCAACCCCCAGGACCCTTGCAAGACGCCGGACATCAGCCCGCGAGACCGCGCCGGCCAGGATTCCATCGCGAGCGCCGCGCCGGCCGGCCATTCCGCCCCCATGCCTATCCCCAGCAGTGCCCGGACCACGAACAAGAAGGTGAAGCTGGGCGAGAAGCCTGCGAGGAAATTGCAGATGGAATACCAAAGAATGGAGATCATCAGAGGCGCCCGGCGTCCCAGCCGATCGGCCAGCCAGCCGGATGCCGTCGCTCCACCCAGGCGCATGACAAGCGTGACCGAGAAGATCGCGGTCACGTCGATCAGCGGAACCCCGAACTCCTGCGCGATCGGCGCCATGATCAGAAGGAAGACGGTGAAGTCGAAGGCGTCGAGCGTCCACCCCATCCAGGCGGCGCAATAGGCGTACCATTGGTCCTTAGTGGGTTCTTTCCACCACGGAACGTTTGCCGCGCTTCCGGCGTATCCGGACATTGATTGCAACTCCCTGCTTCTGGCATTGTCGGTGGGCTTATGGTCGCCCACTCAGGGCGAAACTATCAGTAAGTTCAAGTCTGATGCAACCAGTCCCTGTTCGAAGCCGGGGTGGGAATGAGCAGTGCCGGATGGCCCAAGCGCGGTGCAGCTCTGGCGCTTCTCAATCCATTCGCAGCGCGCCAGTTCGAGAATCAGCGTTTTGTTGAGCGAAGGCTGGGCGTTGAGGTCGAAGCGCGTGGAGGCTTTTGGTCTGTGGAAACGCGTCGCCCGGATGCGGAGATGGCCTGACATGGGAGTATCGCGCGGGCGTTCACGCCGCGGCCATCACTCGAACCGAGTCCAATCTGATTTCCCAGAACCCGGCAAATCCATGAATGCATGTTGCTTCCCGACAGGCTCAGCTCTCGACCTCGCTGCGCCGGCGGTGTGGGCGGCAGGAAATCCTAAGGTTCTAAAATTCATGCCGCAGGCGGACATCGCGCTGCTGGACCCGCACTTCACCCCCGTGCCGGTCACACCGTCCATGGCTGCCGTACCGAACCCTTGACCACGACAAATCCGCCTGCTGCGATCTGGTGTGCCAGCAGACGAAGGTCTGAACAGGGGTTTGCCGGGTGCGCGCGAGATTTCGGTTGTGAACCCGCCGCGCCGATGGCTGCATCATGCATTCACCAGTGGCGAGAAGACAGACCATGATTAGGACCGTGCTGATCACCGGCGCCGGCGGCAATATCGGCACCAAGCTGCGCGCGCATTTTGCCACCCTCGGGTGGACTTTGCGGCTGCTCGATGTCGAGGCGCGCGGCGATGCAGCGATCCGGACCGCCGACCTGTCAAAATGGCACGACGCGTGGGTAGCTCAATTCGCGGATGTGGACGCAGTGATTCATCTTGCCGGCGATCCGAGCCCGCAGGCGTCATGGGCCTCGGTGCAGCAGCTGAACATCGACCTGACCGCCAATGTCTACGAGGCTGCGGCGGCGCAGGGCGTGCGTCGCGTGGTGTTCGCCAGCTCCAACTGGGTGATGGCAGGACATCGGCCAGGCCACGGTCTACTCACCACTGACCTGGAGCCCTATCCGATCAATCCCTATGGCGTGTCGAAACTGATGGGCGAGCGGATGGCGCACAATGTGCATGCGCGGCGTGGACTGTCGGTGATCTGCTTTCGCATCGGCTACCTCCAGCGTGGCGACAACGAACCGGGAGCGCACATGGGCTGGAGCGAATGGGGACAGGCGATGTGGCTGTCCAATCGCGATCTTTGCCAGGCGATGGAGCGGGCGGTGCTGGCGGACGGTATTGGCTTCGCCGTGCTCAACCTGATGAGCGACAATCCCGGCATGCGATGGGACATCGAGACGACGAAGCGCATGATCGGCTACGCGCCGCGAGACGGTGCGACGCCGGTGTTGACCGAGGCGATCGTGCAGAACGAGCACAGCGCGCATGACCTGCGCCGCATGGCCGAGCGACTGGACGCCGAGTCGATGGAGCGTCGCTGGTAGGGCAGTCGCTTGCCAGTGTCCTGCTGCCGATCAGGCGCAGCATTTCCCACACGGTCGGCGCAGATGCAATTCGCACCCGCGCTGCGATAAATCAGGCACGCGACCGACGGCTCGGGGCGGCTGCTGGTGCGGTATCGCCGACGCTGGTCGCTATACCCATCGGACTATATCGTGTCCCAATCGTCCACAGCCGGAAGGTTGGAGCTGCTGGCGATGCAGCAGGTGCTCGATGTGATTGCCGCCGGGTCATCCGCAATCGTGCCCACGTCGCAGCGCTCATCATCGCGTCGCTGGCGCTGCCGGCGCATGCGCTGCCCGCGTCCGCCCAAGGCCTGGTCCTTTCGCAGTCCGTACAGCAGACGCATGCCATCGATCCGGCGATGGTCGAACGGCTGCCGGCGATCGACCTCCAAGTGTCCTTTGCGACCGGCCATGGGGTCGATCAGGCGACCTATACCGGCGCGCTGCTGTGATCGCTGCTTGAACGCTCTGGCGTCCTGGACAGTGAGCCACGTGCCCGTCCGCACCGCTCGCTGGCGGTGACCGGGCGCGACGGATATGTCGCGGTCCTGGCGCTGGCGGAGATCGACCCCGACTTCGAGGCAAGCAGGTCATCCTGGCCTATCGCAACGGCGAGGTCTTGGCCGGCAATGAGTTGCGCAGGTGGCGCCAAACGACCATCGCGGCGGATGCAGCGTGCGCGACGTCGTGCGGATCGACCTGCGATGCCTGGCCGATTGCCGCGAGGTGGGCATAGTAGTTGGCGATAATCTAGGCAAATGACGCATCATTAATCATTATATCGCCTGCTGCCACGGGAGGCTTGCATTTATGCATATTCATTGTTCAATATATCCCTCTGCAAGGCTCGAAGGCAGGGATCCAGGCGGATGCGATCGCGCGACCACCGGCAGCGAAGCACCGATGAGGCAGCCCAGGCGAACCGGGCGTCGGCGCTGACGCTGGCGGCCACGGTCCTGCTGACGGTCTGCCTGTGCGCCATGTCCTTCCTGCAACTCGAGCAGCTTGGTCCCGATGTGGGCGCCATCGTGGTCTTCCGACCCGGTGTGCCCAGTGCCGACCTCTGGCATGTCAGCGCGTCCAGCGGCACCGCGACGTGTATCCTGAGCCCCGGCGCAATGGCAGATGGCGGCGGCAGCCTCATCGTCGAGGCGCGCCGCATGAGCAGCCCACCGATCTACCGGGTGCATTGGGCTGGCAGGCGCACCAGCAACGGCAGCAGCGACTGCGGCCATGACGTCGATCTCGTGCTGTCGCGCACCGACCTGCAGAAACTGGCGAACACCGCCGGCGGGTATGGTGTGGGTCCCAAGACGCTGGGGCCATAGCCCGGCTATTCGCGGCGGACGATGACCTCGATCGGCGTCGGCCCAAACCCGGCGGCGGGATTGGACCGTTGCGGGCAATTGGACAGCACGGCGATCACCGGCATCTCCGCGACCAGCTCGACGAAATCGCCCGGCTTGGACAGTCCGGGCTCGATCGCCATGCCACCGTCCTGCCGTACCGGCACGTTCATGAAGAAGTTCACGTTGGTCACCACGTCGGACGGCCCCAGCGACCAGCAGGCCAGCTCGGCGACGAAATTGGCGTGGCAGCCCGGCGTGTCCTTCAGGCCGTAGCGGGCAAAATTGCTCCACGCGCTGCAACAGCCGCCGATGGTGTCATGCCGGCCGCAGGTGTCCTCGACGATGCGCAGCAATACCTGGGCGCGGTCGGAATACAGTTTGGTCCCCTTGCCCAGATAGATGTTGCCGTTGATCTTCATCGTGTTGGCGGCGTTGTAGCGGTCCGTCGGCAACGTGGCCGCATAGCACAGGAAGTCCACCGCCTGCTGGCCGTGCGTATCGACGATGCGCAGCCGCTCGCCGGTGTCCAGTCGCGTGGAAAAACGCCCGCCGGCGGGGATCACCTGGCGCAGCGTCTCGCCCGGCAGCGCGGTGCCTCCCATCGGATCAGGCTGCCAGCAACGCGGCCGGCGGGATGAGTGGACTATCGGCCAGCACCTGCCTGCCGGCGCGCAGCGCAAAGGCCGGCGTCAACATTTGGTCCGCGATCACCTTTTCACCGCTGTTGTCGGACAGCGTGAATCGCCCGCGCAGCAGATCGAGCACCGAAATATCGGCTTCGCGTCCTGGCAGCAGCGCGCCCAGCGTATCCTGCATCTTCACCATGCGCGCCGGGTTGCTGGTCACCGTTGCAACGATATCCGGCAAGGTCATGCCCAGCGCCAGCAACTCGGTCATCGCATGTGTCAGGTTGAACGGCGCGACGCCGAAGAACGGGTTCTCCTGGCGTGATTGATCGCTGCCGGATCCTGGCGGGCGCACATTGTAGCCGTGCATATCGGCGCCAAGAGTGTGCGGCCGGATACCGGCGGAGATCGTGCGGCGTGCCATGTCGAAGCTGAAATGCGAGCCGTGGCCGACATCAACGGTCACGCCGCGTTCCAACGCCGCCCACACCACGGGGTGCACGTCACCGGTTTCAGTTGAAACGAAACCGCCGGGATGGCGGGTGAACGGATGGGCCAGCACGTCGCCCGCCTCCATCAGCGGCATCAATTCGCGCACCACCTCGTCCGGGTCGATCGTGACGCCGTCCTTCACCGGCCAGAGCTGGCCAAGATGAATGTACAGCGGCACGCCGAGTTCGCTGGCGATACGCTTACCGAGTTTCACCACCTCCAATCCCCAGCGCGACGCACCGCCGATTTCGGCATGCGCCTTCACACCCCGCACGATGTCGGTATTGGCGCGGCCGGCGCGGATCGTCGCCTTCACGTCCACCTGCTCCGGTCCGTACAGCGCCGGATACAGATGGCCTTCCATGCCGCCGACCAGATACATAGAGATAAAGCACAGCACGCGACTTTCCGCCGGTTCGACAATGAAGTGGCGGAAGCCGGGCAGCGTCATGCAGCTCGGACCGCCCTGGTCCACCAGCGTGGTGACTCCGGAACGCACGCCAACCATGTCGGCATTCAGCCCGAAGCGGCCGGTGACGTGCTGGTAGACATGGGCGTGAGTGTCGATCATGCCGGCGGTGACGATTTTGCCCGCAACGTCCAGCACCTCGCGCGCTGCACCGGCTGGGATGCCCGGTTCGATGGCGGCGATGCGGCCGCTGCTGACGGCGATATCCGCGATGCCATCGCGTCCCGATGCCGGGTCGATCACCCGTCCGCCGCGCAGCAGCACGTCGAATTGCGCATCCATCGGTTCCTCCGTCACAATTTGCCGGTACAGCACTATCGTCAGTATGCTGACGGTTACCCAGAGCGTGCAAGGGGAAAGGGTCGGGGATGCGGCAGTCAGAGGGCGAAGGCATTGGGCACTCCGTCCCCCGGCTCGAGGACGACCGCTACCTACGTGGCAAAGGCGAGTTCATTGCGGACATCCGCATGGTGGGCATGCGCGATCTCGCTTTCGTCCGCAGCCCTGTCGCGCATGCACTGATCCGTGCCGTGCGCAAGCCGCCGAGCGCCGAAGCGACGGTGTTCACCGCAGCCGACCTCGAGGGCCTGCAGCCGATCGTGGCGGTGTCCGCGTTGCCTGGTTTCAAGCCGTCGGCGCAGCCGGTGCTCGCCGCCGACAAGGTGCGCCACGTCGGCGAAGCGATCGCCGTCTGCGTCGCCGACAGTCGTGCCGCCGCTGAAGACCTGGCAGCGCTGGTGGAAGTCGAATTGGACGAACTGCCGCCCGTCGTGGACATGCGCGCGGCGCTCACCAGCGAGACCAGGCTGCACGACCACTGGGACAACAACGTCTTCCTGGAGACGTTCGTCGAGGTCGCGTCGGAACATTTTGCCCGACCCGCGCCGATCGTGGTGCGCCGGCGGTTGCGCACGGCACGACAGTGCATGTCGCCGCTGGAGGGCCGCGGCGTGGTGGCGACCTGGGACCGGCGACTGGAGCAGCTGCTGATCTACACCTCGACCCAGATGCCGCACATTGTGCGCACCGGGCTTGCGGGCTGCCTCGGCCTCGACCACGGACGCATCCGGGTCGTGGCGCCGGACGTCGGTGGCGGCTTCGGCTATAAGGGCATCCTGCTGGCGGAAGAGGTATGTGCGGCCTGGCTCGCGCGGAAACTCGGCCATCCGGTGCGCTGGATCGAGGATCGCCGCGAGCAGCTCACCGGCAATGCGAATTGTCGCGAGCACGACTACGATATCACCGTGCATGCCGAAGCGGATGGCCGGCTGATCGGGATCGATGCCGAGGCGGTGGTGGATGCCGGTGCGTATTCTGCATACCCGTTTTCCGCCTGCCTTGAAGCGGCGCAGGTGGCCTCGATCCTGCCGGGCCCTTACGTGATGCAGGCCTATCGCTGCCGGACGTTTTCCGCCGCCACCAACAAGCCGCCGATCCTGCCGTATCGCGGTGTGGCGCGCTCCGGCGTGTGCTTCGCGCTGGAAGTGACACTGGATGCGGTGGCGCGACAGGCAGGACTGGAACCGCACGAGGTCCGTTTGCGCAACCTGGTGCCGGCCGATGCGATGCCGTTCGACAACATCACTGCCAAGCATTTCGACAGCGGCGATTATCCGCAATGCCTGCGCCGTGTCGTGCAGGCGATCGACATCCCGGCGGTGCGCCGCCGACAGGCGGAGATGACCGGGGCGCTGCGGATCGGCGTCGGCTGCACGATCTTCTGCGAACAGGCGGCGCACGGCACGTCGGTCTATGCCGGCTGGGGTATCCCGATGGTGCCGGGTTTCGAGCAGGCGGTGGCGCGCATGACACCGGATGGCGGGCTTGAGCTGCGCGTTGGAATCCAGAGCCATGGCCAGGGGCTGGAGACCACGCTGGCGCAGGTCGCGCACGAGGTGCTGGGGATTCCGCTCGACACAATCCGCGTCGTGCACGGCGATACGGCGCTGACGCCGTATTCCACCGGCACCTGGGGATCGCGCTGCATGGTGATGGCGGGCGGCGCGGTCGGTACCGCGTGTCGGGACCTTGCCGACCGCATTGCCGGCATCGGGGCGCATCTGCTGCAGGCGCCGATCGACGCGGTGCGGGTCGGCGGCGGCATGGTGACAGGGCCGGGCGGCAGCGTGCCGATCGCCGAGGTGGCGCGCACCTGGTATCTGCGCCCGCAGGACCTGCCGAACAACGTTGCGCCCGGCGGCTTGGAAGTCACCGCCGGCTACAAGACGACGCGTGACAGCGGCACCTTCAGCTATGCCGCGCACGCCGCGGTGGTTTCAGTCGATACCGAACTCGGCGACATCCGCATTCTCGACTACGCGATCTGCGAGGATGGCGGCACATTGGTCAATCCGATGATTGTCGATGGCCAGGTGATCGGCGGTACGGCGCAGGGCATCGGCACCGCGCTCTACGAACAGATGCCATATGATGAGGCCGGTCAGCCGCTTGGTTCGACACTGGCGGATTACCTGTTGCCTGGTGCGATCGAAGTGCCGGAGCCTCGCATCGAGCACATGCAGACGCCGTCGCCGCTATCGATGTTCGGCCAGAAGGGCATCGGCGAGGGCGGTGCGATCGGGCCGCCGGCTGCGGTTGCCAATGCGGTAAACGATGCGCTGGCGCCGCTTGGCGTGGAACTGACCGAGTTGCCGATCACGCCGCACCGTGTTCTCGCTGCTCTGCTCGCGCGCGTTCCGGGATGAAGCCTGCGCCGTTCGAACATGCGCGCCCGGCGACCCTGGCCGATGCAATATCGGCGCTGGCGGCGGCAGGTGGTAGCGCACGCGTGCTGGCAGGCGGACAGTCACTCGGCCCCATGCTGAACCTGCGCCTGGCGCAGCCGCGATTGCTGGTGCAGGTGCGGCATTTGCCCGAGCTTGCCGGCGTCACCGCCGACGATGATGCAGTGACCATTGGCGCCTGTGTCACACATGCGGCGATCGCCGATGGGTTGGTGCCGGATATCGGCGGCAATGTGCTCGCGCGTGTGGCGGGCAACATCGCCTATCGCGCCGTGCGTAATCGCGGAACTATCGGCGGCAGCCTGTGCCATGCTGATCCGGCAGCGGATTGGGTGACGGTGCTGACGGCCCTCGACGCCGTCGCCGTGCTGCAAAGCCCCAATGGTGCGCGAAGCGTAAGTGTCGCCGACTTCGTGCAGGGGCCATTTCGCACAGCAATCGCGCCTGGGGAGATCCTGCGCGCGGTGCGGGTGCCGAGACTGCCTGACAGCGCGCGCTGGGGCTATGTGAAGGCGTGCCGCAAGCCGGGCGATTTCGCCCATGCGATGGCTGCGGTCCTGCTCACCACCCAAACGCGCCGCGCGGTGGTCGGTGCACTCGGCGGCAAGCCTCTGCTGCTGGAAGGCGAGGCGGCGTCAATCGACGGTGCGACGCGCGCGCTGCTGGCAATGGACGGCCTGGACCAGGTGCAGCGCCACATGCAGCTTACCACCCTGCGTCGCGCACTGGCTGAGGCGGAAGCATGAGCCGCGTCACGCTCACGGTGAACGGCGCAGAGGTGACCGCGGAGGTGGAATCGCGCACCCATCTCGCGGACTTCCTGCGCGAGGACAGGCTGCTGACCGGCACGCATCTCGGTTGCGAACACGGCGTTTGCGGCGCGTGCACGCTGCTGATCGATGGCGCGCCGGCACGCTCCTGCATCGCCTATACCGTTGCCTGCGAGGGCGCGGACGTGCGCACGATCGAGGGCCTCGAGGATGATCCGGTGATCGTCCGATTGCGAACCGCATTCACGGCGGAGCATGCTTTGCAGTGCGGCTACTGCACACCCGGCATGCTGGTGACCGCGCGCGACATCGTGCAGCGCCTGCCGGATGCGGACGAGGCGAAGGTTCGCCTGGAACTGGCCGGCAATCTCTGTCGCTGCACGGGCTACGCCGGGATTGTGCGCGCCATCCGCCGCGTGCTCGCGGAGGGTGTGCAGGTGCCAGCTGTCGTGGCGTCGCCGCTGCCCGTGTTGCCGCCGGTCGCTCCGGCCCAGCGGCCGGCCACCGTGTCGGCCCTGCCGCGGGGCACGGGCGTCGTGCAGACGCTGCACATCGCCGTGCCGCTTGCGGTGGTGTGGGCGGCGGTCCGCGATCCGGCGGTGGTCGCCGCCTGCGTGCCGGGTGCGCGGCTGGTATCCATCGAAGGCAGCCGACTGACGGGCGAAGTGCGCGCCGCGCTGGGACCGATCGAGACGCTGTTCGCCGGCGAAGGCATTTGCACGTTCGACGATGGCGCCAGTCGCGCGGAGCTTTCCGGCGAAGGTCGCGACACGCGTACCGGCACGCGGCTCGGTGGTCGCGCCGTGCTGCAATTGCACGCCTCGGATGCCGCAACCACGGACGCGACCCTGGCGATCGACTATACGTTACGCGGGCCGCTGGCGCAGTTTGCCCGTGGCGCGGTGGTACGGGAATTCGCCGCCGAGATTGCCGTTATTGCCGCACGCAACCTGGAAGCCCGGCTCAGCGGCGGAACGCCGGAACCGCCACGCCACCTGTCCGCGGGCGGCCTGATGCTGCGCGTCATTTGGCGTCGCCTGCGCGCAATGTTAGGCCTTCGCTGAGCGGCAACCTCCGCGTCGAACCAGGAGAAACTCATGGATGCGGTGATCGCACCCGAAACCTATCGTGTGCTCGCGCGCCGTCCGGGCTTCCTGATCCGTCGCCTGCATCAGATCCATCTCGCCTTGTTCGCCGAGGAGTGCGGCGCCTTCGGCGTGACGCCGGTGCAGTACAGCATCCTGACTGTCGCGGCGGCACAGCCGGGCCTCGACCAGGCGGCGCTGGCAATCGAGGTTGGCGTGGATCGCACCACCATGGCCGATGTCCTGGCGCGCCTGGAACGGCGCGGGCTGATACGGCGGAGCCGTGCCGCGCGCGACGCGCGATTGAAGCTCGTGCATGCGACGATTGCCGGACGGCGGCTGCTGTCCCGAATGGACCGGCACGCGCAGCTCGCGCACGAACGCACCATTGCGCCGCTGTCGCCGGAGATGCGGGAAGCATTCGTCGATGCGTTGGTGAGCCTGGTGGAGGCCGGCAACGAACTGGGCCGCGCACCGTTGCGCCTGGCATGAGCGGGAGGTCACGGGCATGCGGATAGCGATCACCGGTGGGTCAGGGCGGCTCGGGCACTATGTGTTGCGCGCGCTCGGTGGGCATGAGCTGCGCGTGGTGGACCTGGTGGCTCCGTCAGGACAGGGAGTGGATTTCCAGCAGGCGGACCTGCGCGATCTCGCGGGCCTGCAAGCGGCATTGCAGGGTAGCGAGATCGTGGTGCATCTCGGCGGCATCGATCGTTCGGTGGCAACCGACGATGCGGCGACGATGCAGGTCAACGCGATAGGGACGTGGAACCTGTTCGAGGCCAGCCTGCGCGCCGGCGTCCGACGGGTGATCCATTGCTCGAGCAGCTCGGTCACCGGCATCGATCAGTCCAACCCGACCATGCCGCCCTGCTACCTGCCGATCGACGAAGCACATCCGGCGCGCCCGACCGATGCGTATGGGATCAGCAAACTTTGCGGGGAGCAGATTGCCGTCGGGTATGCGCGGCGTGGGCTGGAGGTCCTGGTGCTGCGGCCGTGCTTCATAGCGTTCGCCGACCTGGCGGATTTCATGGCGGGACGCGGCGGTGTGGCCGGACGGGACGAACCGATGCCCTACCTGCGCGCCTATGTCGGGCCGGAGGATTGCGCGCGCGGATTTGCCGCCGCCGCGACCTTGGCCGATTACCGCGGCCGCGAGACGTTCTTCCTCGCCGCCGCCGATGCATTCGCGGCGCAACCGACGGTCACCCGTCTCGAGGCGCTCTACGGCGCGCGCATCAAGCTGCGGGATGCGGCGCTGTGCGCACGGTCGCCGCACGCGTCTCCGGTGTCATGCGCTCGCGCGGCGTTGCGGCTGCGCTGGATACCGACGACGCGCTGGCGCGGCGACCGGATCGAATGATGCCACGTCGCCATCGACGCTGATTCATGCAGCGCCGATGGTGAGCGCCGAGCCGTTCCTGATCAGGCCCTGCGCCGTACGAAGCCGAGGCCGAGCAAGCCGAACCCCAGCAGCAAAATCGTCGCAGGTTCCGGAACGGCGTTGGGAATCACCCCGGGCGCGAACAGGTCCGCCAGCGAATTGGCGTTCGCCGCATCGCCAAGATAGGTGAAATTCGCTCCGACATCCTGTGCCCCGACCTGGAAGATGTCCTGCATCGTCCGAAGATCGGAGGAGTGCGTGTAGTAGCCAAGGCTGTCATACGGCAGCCCGCCGACATTCGGGTGGGCAAGCTTCGAAATGACGATTTCAGCGATGCTGTGCGTCAGGTCGTCAGGGTTGTCGCCGGCCACGCCGTCCGGCTCGGCTTCATCCCACCACAGAACGATGGCGCCATTGTTCTGATAAGCCTGCGACGCCATGATTTCCGGGATGATCTGCGACAGGAAGTAGTCGCCCTGCGCGATGCGCGCCGCGTCGGCGGTGTAGTGGATGCCGCTGCGCGGATCGGTGAAGCCGCCGGTCAGTGCTGTGTGCATGTCATTGAACTGGTCCGGCGTGATCCAGTTGTAGCGGCCGACCGAATTGGTGCCGAGATCGGTGGCAAGCTGTTGCAGCGGCGCGTAGTTCGCCGCTGCCGGGTTGGATGGCGTGGCATTGTTGCCGCCATTGGTGTCGTTGAACAGTGCCATCGGATTGTGCTTCGTGGCATAGTTGTACTGGTTGCTGCCGTTCCATTGATTGGTGCCCGATGCGAATGTGCCGGATTGGCTCTGGATCGGCGAGATCCATTGGCTCTTCGGCAGCACCGTGTTGTTGGCTGGATTGATGTCGATGTCCTCCTGATACGACTTCCAGGGGATGCCTTTCTGGTTGAGCAGTGCGGTCAGATGCTGATTGGTGGTCTGGTTGGTGCCGCCCGGCGATTGGAACGGGTCGTTGTCGTTCAGCACGCCAAGGTTAGATCCGGCTTCTGCCCAGAGGTAGTTCGGCTCCGACGGATGGATGTGCGTCGTGTTGGTCGGACTGGCAAGGACATTGTAATAGGTGTCGGTATAGGCGGTCTGGTTGCTGATGCCTGCGACATTGCCCTGGACCAGGTTATTGAGAAAGGGCGCAGCCGAGTTGCCTTTGATCTGTTGCTGGCCACCGGTGAACTGGTTGGCCGGTTGCGTCCAATTCTGGTTCTCCATGGCGATGACGAATACGTCGCCGACCGGCGCCGATCTGGCCTGTCCGGCGAGCAAGGCAAAGAGCGCCGTCGCGCCCAGCAGCAGCTTGCGATGCACAGTTCTGTTCCCCATCCCGTTCATTACGGTGGGAAACCACCATGAGAGGGATGACGGGACCACCATCGTTCGATTGCCGGACCGTGACACTTGCGCACGAGACAGTTCACATGGCCTTGAGGTGGACCGGCATGCCGGCGCACAATGCCGCATCAGGCAACGCCAGGCTGCGGCGCGTGCCACAGAATCCAGAGGCCCTGCCATGACCCAGATCCAGCTTCGCCACGGCGTCTTCCTGCCGCCATTCCATCCGATGGATGAAAATCCGGCGGCCTGCATGGACCGCGACCTGGAGCTGATGCAGTGGCTCGACCGGCTCGGCTTCCACGAGGCGTGGATCGGCGAGCACCATTCTGCCGGGTGGGAGACGATCAGTTCGCCTGAACTGTTCATCGCGGTGGCGGCGGAGCGCACGCGCTCGATCCGCTTCGGGACCGGAGTGATCTCGCTGCCGTACCACAATCCGCTGATGACGGCGAACCGGATCATCCAGCTCGACCACCACACGCGTGGCCGCGTCATGTTCGGCGCGGGACCCGGATTGCTCGCTTCGGATGCGCTGATGCTGGGCATCGATCCCAACACCCAGCGCGACCGGATGGCCGAGGCATTGGATGTGATCCTGCGGTTTTTCCGCGGCGAGATCGTCACCGAGAAGACCGACTGGTACACTTTCGTCAATGCGCGCGCGCACCTGCGCCCCTACACCCGGCCGCATCCCGAGGTCGCGGTGGTCAGCGCGGTCACGCCATCGGGCGGCAGGCTGGCGGGCAAGTACGGCCTCAGCATGATCTGCGTGGCGGCGACCAATCCGTTCGGCTACGACGCGCTGGCCGCCAACTGGCAGATCGCCAACGACCTCGCGGCCGAGCAGGGCCGCACCATGGACCCGGCGCAGCTGCGGCTGGTCGGGCCAATGCACATCGCCGAAACGCGGGCAAAGGCATTCGAGAATTGCCGCTTCGGCTTCGAGCGGTACCTGGGCTACCTGAACAACAACCAGCCGCGTTTCCTCGTGCCGACCGGCGAGGACCCAGCCGAGTGGTTCGTCGAGAACAAATTCGGCGTCATCGGCACGCCGGATGACGCGATCGCGCTGATCGAACGGCTGCAGGCGAAGCAGGGCGAGTTCGGCGTATTCCTGCACCAGGCGCACAACTGGGCGGACTGGGACGCTACCAAGCGATCGTATGAGCTATACGCCCGCTACGTGATGCCGCACTTCAGCGGCGACAACATCCCGCGGACCGAGTCGTTCGACTGGTGCACGGAGCACCGCGACGAACTGACCGAAAAGCGCTCTACCGCGGCGCGCGCCATGTTCGACAAGCACGAAGCCGAGCAGCGCGCCGCACGGGCGGCACGCGAAGCGGCGCCGATGGTGCGACCGAAGATGGGGCGCGAGGCCTGGTGAGCGCCGATGTCCGGCGTGATCCTGGCGGTGCTCGATCACCCGGGGGCGGCGGGGACCTTGCTTGCTGCCTCGCGGCGCCTTGCTGAACTGACCGACGCCAGGCGCATCAATGCGCTGCTGGTGCGCACCCCGCCGGAATCCGGCATGGCGCAGAGCGAAGAGATTCTCACCGCGCCGCACGAAGCGGCGCTCCGCGCGGCCGAGGCGAACCGGGCCAATGCAGTGCGCTCGGTCTTCGATGCGTGGCGGCCCGGTACAGAGCAGGCCGGCATCGCAGCCGACTGGATCGACATCGACGGCATTGCGGAGCTGATCGTCGAAGAGCGCGGCAGCCGTGCGGACTTCCTGGTGCTCGAGCAGCCGGCGCAACACGACTATGGCACGAGCTGGCATGCCTTGCGGGCGGCGTTGTTTGCCACCGATCGGCCGGTGCTGGTCGTGCCTTCGGGCGTGACCGGGGATTTTGGCCGGCACATCGCGATCGCCTGGCGCGGCGGTGAACGCGCCACCAAGGCTGTGCTGTCAGGCCTGCGCTGCCTGTCGCGCGCCGAGAGCGTGTTCGTGCTGGCTGGCGTCCGGGATGGCGTCGCCGTACCTGCGACGCCGGCTATCCTTGCCGAGCATGGTGTGGATGCGGAATTGCACACGCTTCCGATCGGGGCGGGCCCGTTCGGTGCGGCGCTGTTGGCCCGCGCGCATGAACTCGGCGCGGACATGCTGGTGATGGGCGCCTACCAGCACCATCCGCTGCGCGAGTTGCTGCTTGGTGGCGTGACGCGGTTCATGCTGAACCACGCGGATCTGCCGGTGTTGATGCGACATTGATGCCGGCCATCCATCACGCGTGCACCAGCGGCGCGTGGTCGGCGTGGAATTCGTCCTCGGTCACGCCGTAGATATCGAACACCTTGGCCGGGCTCAGCTGCGCCGGCGTGCCATCGAACACGATGCGCCCCGCCTGCAGTGCGATCACCCGGTCGCACCACGCGCGCGCCGCATCCAGGTGATGCAGGCATGCAAGCACCGTCAGCCCATCCTGGCGGTTCACCGTGCGCAACGCCTCCATCACCACGCGCGCATTGTGCGGATCCAGGCTGGCGATCGGCTCATCCGCCAGCACCATCAGCGGTTCCTGCAACAGCGCGCGGCAGATCGCCACGCGCTGTTGCTGCCCGCCCGACAGCGTGCCGGCCCGTTGCAGCGCCACCTCGGCCAGGCCGAAGCGTTCGAGCAACGCCAGCGCGGTCGCGCGTTCCTCAGCCGAGAACAGGCCGAGCAGGCTCGACAGCGTGGCGCGATGCGACAGGCGGCCGATCAGCACATTGGTCAGCACATCCAATCGCGGCACCAGGTTGAATTGCTGGAAGATCATTGCCGCATGCGCACGCCATTCGCGCAGTGGCTTGCCGGCCAGCGGTGTCACGTCGAGCGTGCCATACCGGATCGTGCCGGCGGACGGTTCGGTTAGGCGGTTGATCATCCGCAGCAGTGTGGACTTGCCTGCCCCCGACCGGCCGATGACGCCAAGCATCTGTCCCGCCGGCACATCGAGATCGATGCGATCCACCGCAACAATGGAGCCGAATTGTCGCGTCAGGCCGCGCAGGCGAAGCAATTGTCCGGTCATCGCCAGACTGGATCCAGCCACCGGTCGCAGCACCGATGGATGTCAGACATCAAGCGTGCCGGCCCGCGCGGCGTCGTAGCGTTTGGCCACTTCCTGCCAGTTCACCACGTTCCACCACGCAGCAAGGTAGTCGGCACGGCGGTTCTGGTATTTCAGGTAATAGGCATGTTCCCACACATCATTGGCGAACAGCACGCGGCCGCCATCCATCAGCGGCGTGTCCTGGTTGGGACGGTTGAGCATCGTGAGCTTGCCGGAGCGGTCTACGCCAACCATCGCCCAGCCGGATCCGAACTGCCCCAATCCGGTGCGGTTGAACGTCATCTTCATGGTGTCGAGCGACCCGAAGTCGCGATCGATTGCAGCGGCAAGATCGCCGGATGGCGCACCACCCTTGCCGCCCATCAACTGCCAGAACATCGAGTGATTGGCATGCCCGCCGGCGTTGTTGCGTACAGCAGTACGGATTGCTTCGGGGAGTTCACCCAGCCTGGCCAGCATGACGGTCAGGCTCATCGCAGCGACCTGCGGGTAATCCTTCACCGCAGCGTTCAGATTGGCGACATAGGCCGCGTGGTGCTTGTCGTGGTGGATCTGCATCGTCTGTGTGTCGATATGCGGTTCGTTCGCGTCGGGCGGGTAAGGCAGTGGCGGCAGCGTGAACGGGCCGGATGCGAGCGCCTGGGCGAAACCGCGTCGCATGGCAAAAGCTGCTCCGGCCGCAGTGAAGCCGAGAAATGCGTGACGGCGTGACAGAGTCGGCATGGTTGCCTCCTGGACGACTGGTGTCGGGCCATTACAGACCGGAATGTATCGCGTTGCCCAGAGTGGGTGACACACGAGAGTGATGACCGCCGCGGCTTGCGGCGAGGCGTCCTCGCGGTAAGTCCGACAGATCATGCCACCGACCGCCGGCCTCGCTGCGCTGAACTTCTTCACGGCCGATGTGCAAGGCGGCCTCGGTCCATTTCTCGCCACCTGGCTGGCAGCGTCGGCACATTGGTCTGCGGAACGGATCGGCTTTGTCATGACTGTCAGCGGCATTGCCGGACTGGTGTTCAATGGACCGGCCGGTGCGCTGGTGGATCGGGAAGGGCGGCCTCGTCTGTTTGCCGCGATCGCAACAGCCGCCGTGGCAACGGGCACGCTCGCGATGCTGCCGGCCGGCAGTTTCATCGCCATCGTCTCAGCTCAAATTGCTGCCACCGCCGGTGGCGCTCTGATGGCGCCCGCAGTCACCGCCCTGACGCTTGGGATCGTCGGCAAGGACGCCTTCGCTCATCAGCAAGGGCGAAACCAGGCGTGGAACCATGCCGGCAATGTTGTGGCAGCGCTGCTGGTTGCTGCCGCCACCTTCGCACTCGGCGCGGCATCAGCATTCTGGGTGCTTGCCGGCATGGCAGTCGGCAGCCTGCTGACGCTGCTGGCGATCCCATCGCGCGCGATCACGGACCGACGCCTGCGCGGTCATGCATCGGATAACGCGGACGCAGCCCTGTTGAGTGTATTGGCAGACCGCAGGCTGCTCGCTCTCGGCTTTGCGTTGCTGCTGTTCCACCTTGGCAACGCTGCGATGTTGCCGCAGCTTGGCCAGCGCATGGCGGCGATCGGCCGTGGTGATGCTACCCGCTGGTTGGCGGCATGCGTCATCATCGCGCAGCTCACGATGGTGCCGGTGGCGATCGCCACCAGTTGGGCGGCTGACCATGGCTATCGCACCTGGCTGCTGCCGGCGACCTGCGCGGTGCTGTGCATCCGTGGCGTGATGGCGGCAATGGCGACGGAACCGCTATGGCTGGTGCCGATCCAGATGCTCGACGCATGCGGCGCCGGAACTCTCGGCGTTGCCGTCCCGATCCTGGTGGCCGACTTCACCTGGGGCAGCGGAAGGACGCAGACCGCGCTGGGTGCGGTGGCCACGTTTCAGGGTATCGGCGCAGCGCTGTCCGGCAGCTTCGGCGGCGTGTTGGCCACGCAGATCGGCTGGACGGCATCGTTTCTCGGGCTGACCGCGCCCGCAGTGGCGGCGTTGGCGCTGTCGCTGCTGCTGGCAGGTCAGGCGTCGAGGCTGAACGCCGCAGCCATCAGGGCACGCGTGTAGGCCTCACGGGGATGGGCGAACACCTCGTCCGCGCTGCCTTGCTCCACCATGCGGCCATGCCGCAGCACCACGACGCGATGTGCCAGGGCGCGCACCACCTTCAGATCGTGGCTGATGAAAAGGTAAGCCAGGCCATGCACCTGTTGCAGGCGGCGCAGCAGATCGACGATCTGCGCCTGCACCGACATGTCCAGCGCGCTGGTCGGTTCATCGAGCACGACGAAGCGTGGCTTCAGCACCATGGCCCGCGCGATGGCGATGCGCTGACGCTGGCCGCCGCTGAATTCATGTGGATAGCGGTCGGCGGAATCCGTGGGCAGTCCGACCTCCTCGAGCTCGAATGCGACGCGGCTGGCGCGTTCGGCGCGGCTGAGCGACGGTTCGTGCACGCGCAGGCCCTCGGCGATGATGTCGCCAACCGGCATGCGCGGCGACAGGCTGCCGAAGGGGTCCTGGAAGACGATCTGCATGCACGAGCGCAGCCGCCGCAATGCGCGCCGGTCCAGCGTGGCGATATCGTCTCCGGCGAAATCGATCCTGCCGGTGGCCTCCAGGAGCCGCAGCGAGGCCAGCGCCATCGTGGTCTTGCCGGAGCCCGATTCACCGACCAGCCCCACGGTCTCGCCTTCGTGCACGGTGACCGACACGCCATCCACGGCGCGAACGTAACCAACAGCGCGGCGCAGCACGCCGCGGCGGATGGCGAAATGCACCTTCACGTCGTTGGCCTGCAGCAGGGGCTGTGCATTGTTGGTTAGCGTCGCCGGTTGCCCCTTCGGGACCGCCGACAGCAGCATCCGCGTATAGGGATGCGACGGCGCGGCGAACACATCGGCGACGCGGCCGGATTCAACGACGACGCCATCCTTCATCACGCACATGCGGTCAGCGTAGCGCCGGACGATTTGCAGATCGTGCGTGATCAGCAATAGCGCCAGGCTGCGCTGCTCGCGCAGGTCCGCCAGCAACTGCAGGATCTGCGCCTGGATGGTGACGTCGAGCGCGGTGGTCGGTTCGTCGGCGATGAGCAAGGCCGGATTGTTGGCCAACGCCGCCGCGATCATGACCCGCTGGCGCTGCCCTCCGGAGAGCTGATACGGGAAGGCTTCCAGGCGGTGTTCGGCATCGGCGAAACCCGCCTGATTGAGCACCTCGATCACGCGCGCGCGCAGCTTCTTGGCGGAGATGCGCCGGTGCAGCGTGATGGCCTCGGCGACCTGCCGGCCGACGCGATGCAGCGGGTTGAGGCTGGTCATCGGCTCCTGGAAAACGATGCCGGCAACGTCGCCGCGCGCCCGGTGCAACGCGTCGGGATCGGCGCCGATCATCTGCTGGCCATCCAGCAGGATTCTTCCGGTGGGATTGGTGCAGCCCGATGGCAGAAGCTGCAGCAGCGAGAGTGCCGTCACAGACTTGCCGGATCCGGATTCGCCCACCAGCGCCAGTGTTTCGCCGCGGTCGAGCGTAAAGGATACGCCGTTCACCACGCGCTTGGCACCGAACGCGACGGACAGGTCCTTGACTTCGACCAGGCTCATCGGACCGTTCTGTCAGGGGTTCCAGTCATACCGGCAGCCGCCGGGGATCGAATGAGTCGCGCACTGCTTCACCGACGAAGATCAGCAATGTCAGCACACCGCCCAGCACAAAGAAAGCGGTGAATCCGAGCCAGGGGGCCTGCAGGTTGTTCTTCCCCTGCGCGACCAGTTCGCCAAGCGACGGCGATCCGGGGGGCAGTCCGAACCCAAGGAAATCCAGGCTCGCCAGGATCGTCACCGAGCCCGACAGGGTGAACGGCAGGAACGTCAGCGTGGCGACCATCGCATTGGGCAGGATGTGCCGCCACATCAGCGCGATGTCGGACACGCCGAGTGCCTTCGCCGCGCGGACATAATCCAGGTTGCGGCCGCGTAGGAACTCGGCACGCACCACGCCGGTCAGGTTCATCCACGAGAACAGCAGCAAGAATATCAGCAGCACCCAGAACCCAGGTGTGATGATGCTGCCCAGGATGATCAGCAGATAGAGCTGCGGCATGCCGTTCCAGATCTCGATGAAGCGCTGGAACAGCAGATCGATGGCGCCGCCGTAATAGCCCTGCACCGCGCCGGCGGCGATGCCCACGGCGGACGAGATGATGGTCAGCGCGAAGCCGAACAGCACCGAAAGGCGGAAGCCATAGATCACCCGTGCCAGCACGTCGCGCGCCTGGTCGTCGGTGCCGAGCAGGTTCTGCCAGGTCGGCGGCGACGGCGCCGGGCTCGGCAGGTCCTTGACGATCGTGCTGAATTTGTAAGGCACCGCGGGCCAGACCATCCAGCCGCGCGCGTTGATCGCTTTCTGCACGTCGGGATCGGTGTAGTCCGCTTCAGTCGGCAGGAATTCCTCGCCGAACGTCTCCTCGCTGTAGTCCTCCAGCACCGGCACGTACCAATGACCGTCGAAGCGGATCAGCAGCGGGCGGTCGTTGGCGATGAATTCGGCGAACAGGCTCAATCCGAACAAGACCATGAACAACCAGAACGACCAGTACCCGCGTCGATTCTGGCGAAAGATCGCGAACCGGCGGTGGGTGATCGGTGATAGCTTCAACCCCTCGCCTCGAAATCGATACGGGGGTCCACGACCGTGTAGAGCATGTCGCCGACGATCTGCATCAGCAGTCCGAGCAGGGTGAAGATGTAGAGCGTCCCGAACATCACCGGATAGTCGCGCTGGATCGCGGACTGGAAGCCAAGCAATCCCAGGCCGTCCAGCGAGAACACGATCTCCACCAGCAAAGCCGAGGTGAACAGGATGGAGATGAACGCCTGTGGGAAGCCGGCGACGATCAGCAGCATGGCGTTGCGGAACACGTGGCCGTAGAGCACGCGCTTTTCGCCGGCGCCCTTGGCGCGAGCGGTCACCGTGTATTGCTTGCGGATCTCCTCGAGGAAGCAGTTCTTGGTCAGCATCGTCAGGCTGGCGAAGCCGCTCGCCACCACGGCAACGGTCGGCAGCACCATATGCCAGGCATAGTCGGCGACACGTGCTGGGAAACTCCAGTTGGCGGCGCCTTCGCTGGTGAGGCCGCGCAGCGGGAACCATTGGAAGAAGCTGCCGCCTGCGAACAGCACGACGAGCAGGATGGCGAACAGGAAACTCGGCACGGCATAGCCGACCAGCACAACGGCACTGGTCGCGACATCGAACCGGCTGCCGTCGCGCACCGCCTTGGCGATGCCGAGTGGGATGGACACCAAATACACCAGCAGTGTGGACCATAAGCCGAGTGAGATGGAGACCGGCATCTTCTGCAGAATGAGCTTCAGCACCGACTGGTCCCGGAAGAAGCTGCGGCCGAAGTCGAAGCGGAGGTAGCCGCCGACCATGTCGACGAAGCGCGTCAGCGGCGGCTTGTCGAAGCCGAACATCTTCTTGATGTCTTCGACGATGTGCGGGTCGAGGCCACGTGCGCCGCGATAGGACCCGGCGCTGCCGAATTCCGACGTGGCCGCGCCCAGCCGTGACGACAGGTCTCCCTTGCCACGCAACTCGGCCAACATCTGCTCCACGGGTCCGCCGGGGGCGAACTGGATCACCGCGAAGTTGATGGCGATGATGCCGAACAGCGTCGGGATGACCAGCAGCAGCCGGCGGAACAGGTAGGCGGTCATGTTCCGATGGTGTCATGGCCGGGTTTGGCCCGGCCACTCCCATATTCCTCGCAACCTGCGACCGCAATCCGGCGCCGCATCACTGTGCCTTCGCTGCGTCCAGCGCCGCGACCTTTGCCGCATCGACCCACCAGGTGTCGAAGTTGAACCCCTCGCGGATCGGCTTGCCGGGATTGCCGAAGCGGTCCCAATACGCAATGTGGAACGTTCGGCTGTCCCAGTTGGGCACCAGGTACCAGCCCGCCAGCAGCACCCGATCCAGCGCGCGCGCCGCTGTCGTCAGCGTGCCGCGGTCCTGCGCGGTGACGATTTTCTCGACCAGTGCATCCACCGCGGGGCTGCAGATTCCGGGAACGTTGAAGCTGCCCTGCGCCTTGGCGGCGGCACAGGTGAAGTAGTCGCGCAGCTCGTTCCCCGGGATGTCGCCCTCCGAATAGATCATCATGATCATGTCGAAGTCGAAGTCGTCCGTCAGGTGCTGATACTGCGCGGGATCGACCGTGCGCACCCGGGCATCGATGCCAAGCTTCTGCAGCCACTGGGTGTACGGCAGCGCGACGCGTTCCAGTGACGGTTCATCCAACAGGATGGTGAAGCTCATCGGCTCGCCGTTCGCGTCCACCAGCTTGCGGTCCTTCACAGACCACCCCGCCTGCTGCAGCAATTCCAATGCATGCCGCAACTGGTCGCGGTTGTTGCCGGACCCGTCGGTCACCGGCAGCTTGAACGGCTCGGTGAACACGCTGGGCGGCAGGTCCTTGCGATACGGCTCGAGCAGCTTCAACTCCTCGCCCTGGGGGATGCCGGACGATGCCAGGTCGCTGTTGCTGAAATAGCTCTGCGTGCGCGTGTAGGTGCCATAGAACAGGTTCTTGTTGGCCCACTCGAAATCGAACACGTCGGCGATCGCCTGGCGCACCAGCGGATCGGCGAAAACCTTGCGGCGGGTATTCATCGCGTAGCCTTGCATGCCGGTCGGCAGGTGGTGCGAGAAGTCCCGCTTGATCACCAGGCCGCGCGCCACCGCGGGAAAATCGTAGGCAGTGGCCCAGTTCTTCGAGATGTTCTCGCTGCGCAGATCGATCTGCCCGGCCTTGAACGCCTCCATCGCCACGGTCGAATCACGGAAATACTCGACGTTCACGTGATCGAAGTTGTTGGTCCCCTTGCCGGTCGGCATATTCGCCGCCCACCAGTCGGGCCGGCGGGCATAGGTGACGCTGCGTCCCAGTTCGAAGCTGGCGATGCGGTACGGGCCGGAGCCGATCGGCGGATCGGTCAGCGGCTTGGTGAAATCGCGACCGTCGAAGAAATGCTTGGGCAACACCGGTAGGCCGCCAAGGATCAGCGGCAGTTCACGATTCTCGTTGGACTTGAAATGGAACACCACGCGGCTCGGGCTTTCCACGACCACGTCCTTCACGTCCGCCATCTGGATGCGGAAGCTCGGCCGCCCTTGCGCCAGCAGCGTGTTATAGGTCCACGCCACATCCTCGGCGGTGACCGGCGTGCCGTCGGAGAATTTCGCTTCCGGCCGCAGTTCGAATGCGACCCACATCTTGTCGGCCGGCAGTTCGATGGTCTGCGCCAGATGCCCGTAGCCCGTTGCCGCCTCGTCGGCGGATGAGGTCAGCATGCTTTCCCACACATGGCCGACGCTGGAACCGGAGCCCGAGCCGCCCGGCAGCACGACCCAGGGGCTGACCATCCCGTAGGTCGCGGTGCCGCGCAGGATGAACGGATTGAAGCTGTCGTAGGTGCCAATCGTCGCCAGCGTCACGTCGCCGCCCTTGGGAGCGTCCGGATTGACGTAGGGGAAATACGGAAAGTCCGGCGGCAGGGCGGGCTTTGCCAGGATGGCGATCGCGCTGCTGCGCGTCACCGGGCCATCATCCGCCAGCGCAGGCGCGGCGAGGCCGACAAGCAACATCAGGGCTATGGCACGCATCGGGCGCCAGGGTGTGCCGTGTAGCCGATGCGCTGACAACTGAAGAGTATGCAAGGTTTGCCTCGTCGCCGTTTTTGACGTCATGGCCATCGGCGGCCATCACGCAGGGACTTAATTCAGCAGTGCAACAGCCTGCAGCAGCAAGGCCGGATCGCCGACCGACAGCACCCGCCCGTCGCCATCCGGTCGCAGCACCTTTCCTGTCCAGTCGGTGACCCTGCCGCCGGCACCCTCGACCACCGGCACCAGGGCCGCCCAATCCCATAGCTTCATGGTGCACTCGGCAATCACGTCGATCTGGCCGAGTGCCAGCAGGCCGTGGGCGTAACAGTCACCGCCCCAGTAGTTGCGTCGCACTCCACCAGCCAGGCGGCGCCAGCGCAACTCGTCCGGGCCGAGCATTTCCGGACTGGTGCACGACAACTCCGCATCGGCCAGGGAGGTGCACGGCCGGCAGCCGGCGCGCCCGCCCCAAGACCCGCGGAACACGGTCGCACGTCCCACTGCGCCGACCCAGCGCTCACCGGTCACTGGTTGGTCGATCACCCCCAGCACCGGCGTATCGCCATCCAGCAGCGCGATCAGGGTGCCGAAGGTCGGCCGTCCCGTGATGAAGGCGCGCGTGCCGTCGATCGGATCGAGCACCCAGCGCAGGGTGGCGTTGGGTCGGTCCAGGCCGAATTCCTCGCCCAGCACGCCATGGTCCGGAAAACGCTCCGCCAGCACGGCGCGCATTGCCTGTTCCGCGGTGCGATCGGCGATCGTGACGGGCGAGCGGTCGGACTTGGTATCGATGGCAAAACCGGCGCGGAAGAACGGCCGCACCACTGCACCTGCCACATCGGCAGCCGCCTCGGCCGCGGCGATGAACCGATCGATTCCGGCCGGTACGGCGGCCGCGTCCGTCAAGCGGCTACTGCTTCGCCGGCGGGTTGGGCGCCGCCGGGGCTGCGGCCGCGGGAGCGTTGGGCTGGGCTGCCGCCGCACTGCCAGCCGTTGCGGCGCCGGCCGGTGGGGCTGCCGGTGAGGCTGCCTCGGGCGCCGGCAAGGGCACCGGATTGTCGGACAGCGACCGCAGGAACGCGACCACGTCCGCCCGCTGCTTGTCATTGGTGATGCCGGCAAACGACATCCGCGTGCCTGGGGCATAGGCACTTGGCTTGTACAGCCACTGGTTCAGGGCATCGAAGGTCCAAGGCTGCCCTTTGAACTTCTGCATGGCCGGTGAATAGTTGAAGCCCTGCTCGTGGTCGTGCGGGCCGCCGACGACCCCATAGAGGTTCGGGCCGACGCCCGGCTTGCCGCCCTTGTCGAAGGTATGGCACGCGACGCAGACCTTCTTGGCGAACGACTCGCCGACCTTGGGGTCTGCGCTGGCGAGCAGCGGCTCGATCGGGGCCGGGCCGGCCGGCTTGGCCGCGCCGCCCGCGGCAGGTGCCTCCGGCGCCGCAATGTTCAGCACTGGCTTCTCGGGCAGGGTCTCGTGGACCAGGATGTCGCCGATCATCCCTGTCAGAAAAAAGGCAATGCCGCCGACCAGGACGGCGGCAATGCCTTTGTTGACCTCCATGCTATCCATGCGGCGTGACTTCCTCGTCCGACCAACCAAACGCGCGAAGAAGACGTCCGGCCCGCCGTTGCACGCGGCCGTGCGCCTCCATAAGGTGCGCGCACCATAGGGAAACGACCCCTGGCCATCAACCCACCCACGCCGCGGCACATCAGTGAATCCAATTGTTGTCATTCCATCGCGCATGGCGTCCACCCGGCTCCCGAACAAGCCGCTCGCCGACATCCATGGCCGGCCGATGATCGTGCATGTCCTGGACCGCGCGCGTGAGGCAGATATCGGTCCGGTTGCCGTGGCCTGCGGCGATGCGGAAATCGCCGACGCGGTGCGCGCGCATGGCGGAACCGCAGTGCTCACCGATCCGACGCTGCCGCGCGGCTCCGATCGCGTACACGCCGCGCTGGCGGTACTGGATCCGCAGGGGCGGCACGATGTGGTGGTGAACCTGCAGGGCGATTTGCCGAGTATTCCGCCGGTCTACCTGCGCACCGTGCTGACGCCGCTGGCCGATCCGGGATTCGACATCGCCACGCTGGTGGCGCCGATCGATTCGGATGCGGAGGCGAACCTGCCCTCGGTAGTGAAGGCAGCGTGCGCCTTCGATCGCGGCCGCGCCGTGTCGCCGGCACTGTATTTCTCCCGGGTGCCGATCCCGTGGGGCGATGGGCCGCGCTGGCACCACATCGGCATCTACGCATTCCGGCGGGCTGCGCTGGCGCATTTCGTCGCCTTGCCGGAAGCGCCGCTGGAGCGGCGGGAGAGCCTGGAACAGCTTCGCGCCCTGGAGGCCGGTATGCGCATCGCCTGCGCACGAGTCGAATCTGCACCGTACGGCGTGGATACGTCGGACGACCTGGAACGGGCCCGGCGTGACCTGGCTCCGAAGGGTGGCGCTGCATGACGGGCATCATTGCCTTCCAGGGCGTGCCTGGCGCGTATTCGGACCTGGCTTGCCGCGTTGCATATCCGGACATGACGACATTGCCGTGCGAATCGTTCGAGACGGCGATGGACGCGGTGCGCGAAGGGCGCGCCGACCTGGCGATGCTGCCGTGCGAGAACAGCCTGGCCGGCCGCGTGCCCGATATCCATCACCTGCTGCCGGAATCCGGCCTGTTCGTCATCGGCGAGCATTTTCATCGCGTCGAGCATTGCCTGTTGGGGGTGAGGGGCGCCGCGATCGGCGATCTGAAGCGCGCGCATTCGCACACTGTGGCGCTGGGCCAGGTGCGCCACAGCCTGCGTGCACTCGGCCTGACGCCGGTGGTGCAGGCTGACACCGCCGGCGCTGCGCAGCTTGTGGCTGAGTGGGGGCGCAAGCATGAGGCCGCGATCGCGTCATCGCTGGCTGCCGAGATCTATGGGCTCGATATCCTGAAGGCCAATGTCGAGGATGCCGCGCACAACACGACGCGCTTTTACGTGATGGCGCCGCGCCCGGTGACACCCGATGCCTCGCTGGCCGATTTGATGACGACGTTCGTGTTCCGGGTAAGGAACGTGCCGGCTGCCCTGTACAAGGCGTTGGGCGGGTTCGCGACGAACGGCGTGAACATGACCAAGCTGGAGAGCTACATGCTCGGCGGGCATTTCGCTGCGACGCAGTTCCTGTGCGACGTGGACGGCCATCCCGAGCAGCCAGGGCTGCGCCGTGCGCTGGAGGAGCTTTCGTTCTTTTCGTCGGAAGTCCGGGTGCTGGGCGTCTATCCGGCCGCGCCGTTCCGCCTGGCGCAGGACGACTGAGCGCGCGGAAGGCAAATGCCCCACCTTCGTGGCTAGACGTTGTCACCGCCATGAACGGGGACACTGCTTGCGCGAAACTATCGGGTCCTCATGGCGCCCCACCGATGATGGGTATCGCTCCGCTCAACCCATCCTACGCCACTGGTTTAGTGTCATGGCCGGGCGTTGTCCCGGCCATGACGGGGGAAAATGACTACGGCTTCGGAGAGGTTCGCGCCGTCTGGTTGAACAGGATCTTTCGCTCTTCCTCACTCGGCGGTGCGCGGCGACGCCATTCCTTGCCGAGATCCACCCCACGCTGCACCGCAGGCCGCTGTTTGATCGCGTCACGCCAGCGCGCCACGTTGGGGAATTCGTCCAGCGACTGACCGAGCGGCTTGGCAATCAGCACCCACGGCCAGGACACCATGTCGGCGATCGAGTACTCGTCCAGGACGTAGTCGCGTCCCTCCAGCCGGTGCTCCAGCACGCCAAGACAGCGGTGGTATTCGTTGGCGTAACGCTGCTTCGAGTACGCGTGGTCGCCCTGCGCGTAATTCACGAAGTGGCTGAGCTGTCCCGCCATGGGCCCCAGGTTGCCGACCTGCCAGAACAGCCACTCCAACGCTTCCTTGCGTCCGCGCCGGTCGGTTGGCATGAAGCGGCCGCTCTTCTCCGCAAGGTGCAGCAGGATTGCGCCGGACTCGAACACCGGCACCACCTCGCCATTCCAATCATGGTCAACGATGGCCGGCATGCGGTTGTTCGGACTGACCGCCAGGAATTCCGGCTTGAACTGGTCGCCTTTGCCGATGTTCACCGGAACCACGCGGTACGGCAGTCCGCATTCCTCCAGCATGATGGAGATCTTCCAGCCGTTCGGCGTCGGCCAGTAATAGAAGTCGATCATGCCTCGACGCCCTCCGCGCGCAGCGCTGCGATTTCTGCGTCCGAATAGCCCAGTTCCGCCAGGATCTCTCCGGTATGCTCGCCGAGGCCGGGACCGCCGCGACGGAGAACCGCCGGCGTTCCGGAGAAACGCGCCGCGGGCCGCGCCTGCCGCAGCCTGCCGGCCCGATGATGTTCGCTCTCCACCACGATCCCATTGGCGACCACCTGCGGGTGCTCGATCATCCGGCTGCGCGTGAGCACCGGCGCACAGGGCACGCCCTCGGCGGTCAGGCGTTCCAGCCATTCCGCCGCCGGCCGGGTCAGCAGCACCTCCTGGGTCATCGCCAGCCGCTCGTTGATGTGCTTCTGCCGCAGTGCCGGCGTGCGGAAGCGTGGATCGTCCAGCCATTCCGGGCGATCCAGCGCGCGGGTCAGTGCGGTCCATTCGCGATCGGTCTGCACCGCCGCGCTGATATAGCCGTCTGCGGTCTGGTAGATCAGGTCGATGAAGCTGGCGGCCTCCTGCTGCGGCAGTTCGTCGCCGACAAACGTCTGGCTGCCCATGTCGGAGCCCCAGAGGAACGCGACCACCGCGTCCAGCATGGATAGCCGCACGTGCTGCCCCTGTCCCGTTCGCTCGCGTGCCAGCAGGGCGGCGGTGATCGCCTGCGCCGCCACGATGCCGGTGAGCTTGTCAGGCAGGATGGTGCGCACCAACCGCGGCCGCTCCTGGTCCGAGCCGGCCTGCACTGTCGCCAGTCCTGACAGCGATTGCACCAGCGGATCGTATACCGGCTTGGCGGCGAACGGTCCCTGGTCGCCGAAGCCGCTGATCGAAACATAGATGATGTCGGGCGCGAGCGCGCGAATCGCCGCTTCGCCGAACCCCATGCGGTCGATCACCCCCGCGCGGAAGTTCTGCACGAACACATCGGCTCCGGCGACCAGCCGCTTCAGCACCGCCACGCCGCTCGGCGCCTTCAGGTCGAGCACGATGGACCGCTTGTTGCGGTTGTTGTTGAGGAATGACGCGGAAAACCCGGACCGACGGTTGGCTGCGGCGCGCGTATGATCACCGCCCTGGGGGTTTTCAATCTTGATGACATCGGCGCCCTGATCGGCCAGCAGCATCGTGGCGGAGGGGCCAGACACCATCGAGGTCAGATCGACGACGCGGTAGCCGTGCAGCGGTCCCGGCATGGCGCTCACTCTGGTTGCGGTGGCAGCCAGCCCTGATCCGACATCGCGTCGAACAGGTCAAGTTCACCGAAATGTGTTGCTGCACATGCG
>DATAPW010000282.1:0-31049 GCA_036265005.1 Acetobacteraceae bacterium
GATCTTGAATTAGTTCATCACTGACTGGGCGTCGGGCAGCCAGGGCGCCGGGTCCTTCCTAAACTTGAGCTTCGCCGCGCCGGAGACCTTCACGTCGGTCTTCCTGACCGACCGGACCACCAGCGGTGCCGGCAATGGCGGTTTCGTGGGCGGCCTGTTCGACTACACCACCCGGGCCTCCTTGCAGGCTTACAACTCGACCTTCACCACCCCGATCGGCGCTGCGGTGATCTTCAGCAAGCCGGTCCCGGGAAGCACCTCGTCGTTCACCGATTTCCAGTTCACCCAGGCGCTCAGCGGGCTCAGTGGCCAGTACCTGCGCTATACGGTGCTGGCGACCAACGGCGTCAATCCCGGCCTGGCGGATATTGAGTTCGGCGTGACAACCGTGCCCGAGCCGATGAGCCTCTCGGTCCTGGGTGTCGGCCTGCTCGGGCTCGGCTTCGTCAGGCACCGCAAGCACGGCTGACCCGCCAACGACGGCCTCGGGGCCTCCCCCGGGGCTGACCTCGCCATCGCGCTGCCGTAGCATGTCGCGATGGCCCAACTAGCACCTGCTTCCGGCGAATCCGCCGAACCCTCGATCGCCGAGCTGATCGCCCTCCGGCCGCATCTCGCCATGCACGCAATGGACGGGCTGGTGATCGACGATGTGCCACTGAACCAGATTGCCGACACCATCGGGACGCCGACATGGGTGTACTCGGCATCTGCCATGCGCGACCGCTATCGCATGCTGCAGGCCGCGTTGACCGACGCCGGACTGGACGCGCACGTCCATTATGCGGTGAAGGCGAACGACCGCCTCGCGGTGTTGCGGCTGTTCGCCGCCGAAGGCGCCGGCGCGGACGTGGTCAGCGAAGGCGAGCTGCTCCGCGCGCGCGAGGCCGGGATCCCCGCCGCCCGGATCGTGTTTTCCGGGGTCGGCAAGAGCCAGCGCGAGCTTCGCCTCGCGCTGGCCGAGGACATTGCCCAGATCAATGTCGAAAGCGCCGAGGAACTGGACATGCTTGCGGCGCTGGCCGAGAGCATGGGGCGCGTGGCCAGGGTGGCATTGCGCGTCAATCCGGATGTCGATGCCGCCACCCACGCCAAGATCTCCACCGGACGTGCGACGGACAAGTTCGGCGTGCCATACGCCGACGCAGTCCCGCTCTACCAGCGTGCGGCGGAACTGCCGGGCATCCAGCCGGTCGGGCTTGCCGTGCACATCGGCAGCCAGATCCTGACGCTGGAACCGTACCGCGCTGCCTATCGCCGGGTGGCTGACCTGGTGCGAACGCTGCGGATGGCCGGCCAGCAGGTGGACGTCGTCGATTGCGGCGGCGGCCTGGGTATCCCGTACCGCGACGAACCGGCTCCGAGCCCTGCGGCGCTCGCCGGCGCAATACGCGGCGCGCTGCACAACATGGATGTCGGGCTGATGGTGGAGCCTGGCCGCTGGCTGGTCGGGCCGGCCGGTCTCCTGCTCGCGAGCGTGGTGCTGGTGAAGCAGGCACCGGGCAGCCGCTTTGTCGTGCTCGACGCGGCGATGAACGACCTGGTTCGCCCGGCCATGTACGATGCCTGGCATGGCATCGTGCCGGTCTCGGCCGTGGACGCAGTCGGGCCGGCAACGCCGGCCGACATCGTCGGCCCGATCTGCGAGTCCGGCGACACATTCGCGCGCGGTCGATCGCTGCCGCCGCTTGCCGCCAACGCGCGCGTGGCAATCCTCGACGCCGGGGCTTATGGTTCGGTCATGAGCTCGGCCTACAACGCCAGGCCGGAGGCGGCCGAGGTCATGGTGGACGGCGCCAACTGGTCGGTGATCCGCGATCGCCGGACCCACCGAGACTTGTGGCAGGGAGAGCACGTGCCACATTGGCTGGAATGATCGAAGCGGGGACGCGCGACAGCGGATGAACACCCCAGGCGGAGACACCGAACGCCTCCTGCGCCGACTGGCCGGTCGCCGCGCCCTGGCCCGCTTTGCCATCCTGTTCGAACGCATCTGGCCGGCGCTGTGGCCGGCAATCGGTGTCGCCGGCCTGTTCATCTGCTTTGCCTTGCTGGACCTGCCGCGCCTGCTGCCGCCCTGGGCGCATATCAGCCTGCTTGCGGCCATCGGACTACTGATCGCGGGATTGCTGGTGCGTGGCCTCTATGGCATCGCCGCCCCCGACGACATCGCCGCCGACCGCCGTCTGGAACTCGCCTCCGGGCTGTCGCATCGTCCGCTTGCAGTCCTCACCGATCGGCCTGCGCTGGGCGACCGGCCGGCCGACGCGGCCGGGCTGGCGCTGTGGCAGGCGCATGTCGCGCGGGCCGTGCGCTCGGTGCGCCGCTTGCGCGTCGGATTGCCGCGGCCCGGGCTGGCGCGCCGCGATCCGCGCGCCCTGCGTGCGGCGCTGGTGGTGGCCCTGGTCGCCGCGTTCGCCATCGCCGGCGACGACGCGCCGTCACGCCTGGCGCAGGCGATGGAGCCGACCCTGCCGCGAGAGGCGCTGCCGCCGGCGACCGAGCTGCAGGCCTGGATCACACCGCCAACCTACACCAGGCTGGCGCCGATCTTCCTCAAGGCCGACGGCGGCGCGGTCTCGGTGCCGGCCGGCGCCAGGCTAACAGTCAACGTGACCGGCGGCGACGGCACGCCAAGCCTGTCGCTCGCAGGACACTCGGAGCAGTTTCGCGCGCTCGACGCGGCCAGCTTCCAGGCTGACCGCGACCTGATCGAAGGCGGCCGGCTCGCGGTGCGTCGCGGTGGGCATGAGCTGGCGGCGTGGGACGTGACCGTGGTCGCCGACCAGCCGCCAACGGCGGAGTGGAGCGAGCCGCCAGGTCGTGTCGCAGGCAGCCAGCAGACCCGCCTGCCGTGGCGCGCGACCGACGACTATGGCGTGGTCTCGCTGCAGACCGAGATACGCCTGCGCGACCGGCCTGACGCGCCGCCGCTGGTGGTCAGCCTGCCGCTGCCGGGCGGCACGCCGAAATCGGCCCATGGGGTGAACCAGCAGGAACTCACGGCGCATCCCTGGGCCGGCCTTCCGGTGGTCGCCAAGCTAGTGGCGCGCGATGCGCTGGGCCAGGCCGGCGAGAGCAAGGAGGCGGAATTCGTCCTGCCGGAGCGGCCGTTCCAGAACCCGATCGCGCGTGCCCTGATGGCGATCCGGCGGGGGCTCAGCCTGCATCCGGAAGATCGCGATTCGGCGGTGAACGGACTGGATGCCCTGCTGATGGCGCCGGATGCGTTCGGCGGCGACTTCGCCGCGTACACCAACCTGGGCGCGATCTACTACCTGTTCGAATTCAACAAGACCCCGGCGGCGATCGACCAGGCGCAGCAGCGCATGTGGGAACTGGCACTGCATCTCGAGGAAGGCCAGACCGAACGTACGGCGCGCGCGCTCGAAGAAGCCCGCCAGGCGGCGCGCGATGCCCTGGACAAGGCAATCCGCGAGCCGAACCAGGCCAACCGCGAGGCACTGGATCGCCGGCTGAAGGAACTCGAGGAGGCGATCGAGCGCCACCTCCAGGCCATGGTGGAAGAGGCGCGGCGCAACAACGAAGAGATGCCGTTCGATCCGAACGCCCAGCACCTGACTGATCGCGACCTCGACAAGATGGCCGAGCAGGCGCGCGAGGCGGCACGCGAAGGGCGCATGGACGAGGCTCAGCAGCGGATGGCCGAGCTGGAGCGCATGCTCGACAAGCTGCGCAATTCGCGCGCCGAGCATGGCCGGGATGGCGAGCGCACCGAGGCGCAACGCCAGCGCGGCCACCAGCAGATGAGCGCGGTGCAGGACATGATCGGCCGGCAAGGCAACCTGCTCGACCGCTCGCAGGGCCGCAATGATGACACGGCGCGGCTCCGCAGCAGCCGGCCGCCGACCACACCGGGCGATGCCAATACCGACCGCGAGGCGGATCGGCGCGTGCAGCAGGCACTGCGTCGCGCGCTCGGCGAGCTGATGCAGCAATTCGGCGACTTGACGGGCGCCATTCCGCCCAGCCTCAGCGAAGCGGACACCGCGATGCGCGATGCCACGAAGCAACTTGGCGAGGCCAACGACCAGGGAGCGGGCGCCGCGGAACAGAAGGCCATCGAAGCGCTGCAAAAGGGCGGCCGCGAGATGGGGCAGGCGATGGCGCGCCAGTTCGGTCAACAGCCAGGCCAGGACGGCAGCGAGCAGGACGGCGATTCGGACGGTCCGATGGGCTTCACGCTGCGCGACGGCCAAGGTGACAATCCCGGGCACGGCTACCGGCCGGGACCGCCGGATCGCGCGCAGTCAGGCCGCGATCCGTTCGGGCGGCGCTATGGCCAGGGCAGTTCCGGTCCGGATGAAAGTGCCGATGTCACGGTTCCGGAGGAGCGCGAGCGCCAGCGCACGCAGGCAATCCAGGAAGAGCTCCGCCGCCGCGGCGCCGATCGCGCGCGGCCGCAGCAGGAGCTGGACTACATCGACCGGCTGTTGAAGCAGTTCTGAGCGCACAGGACGCGCAACGCCAGATCGGCCCTGGGTCCGTCGTGCGGGGACGCCGGATGTCCAAAAAAACTGGCGAGTCGGAGAACCTTACACTCTGGTCTCAAGCCCGCGGCGGGCGCCACTTAAGTTATTGATACAATTGTATTAACTATTTTGGCATGCGCCTTGCGTTGTTGCCCTTGAGGAATGGGGAACAAGGAGGCTTAGTTCATGCGTTACAGTTCTTATCTGCTGGCCGGCACGCTGCTCGCCGGCTTCGCCTTCGCCGGCAGTCCGGCCCAGGCTACACCGTCGGGCGTCTGCCCGGTGGTCGGGAGTTCTACCGATTGTGGTGCGATCATCACCTTCGGTCCCGGTGGGGCAATCTCCACGGTGTTGACCGGCAGCGCGCCGTTCGACGGGATCGAGGACACCTCGATCGGCGTGGTCAACAACAGCGGCCACTCGATTTCAACGATCCATCTGGTGCAAACCACCACAGGCACCCCGATCTTCGGCTTTGACGGGGACGGCATCGACACCTTCGGCGTCCCGGGCAACGCCTCCGATACGACCGGCTATGGCGGATCCAACGCCTTCTTCACCAACTTCAGCAGCGGCACGAGCGGCGACGTGAACTTCATCACTGCGATCGCAAGCGGCTCGTCCAGCTACTTCTCGCTGGAAGGCCCGGCAAGCCTGAACTTCAATCCGACACCGACCCCAGAGCCGGCGACCCTTGCCATCCTGGGTCTGGGTCTCGCTGGCCTCGCCGCGGTCCGCCGCCGCAAGCGCTAAGCGTCTCACTGGCTTTTTCGATCGCTTCGGCGGGGGCGGCTTCTTTCGGGAAGCCGCCCTCCGCTTTTTCGGGCCGGGGTGCGCGGTTTCAGGTCACTGCCTGGGGGACCAGGTCGCGCAACTCTCCCAACCAGTTCTCGTAGCGGCGCCAGCGTTCCAGCGAGCCGGTATAGACCGGCTGGCGCGCCTGCCAGACAGTTGCGGTCCGCACGATGCGCTGGTTGCGCTCCGGGTTCAGGCAGGCGTCATCCCACGCGAGACCGACACCGCCGATAATGCGCCGGGTCTCGATATTCCGGTCGGTGACGAGGGATTCGTACTGGACGTCGATGAGCCGATCCCGCGGCAGCAGCGTATGCCAGTGCGCCATCAGCCGCTCATATTGCCGAAAATAGCAAACCAGGTCGTCCCGGCGCGCGGCGAACTCCGTCCGCTGCGCGAAGTGCGTGAAATAGATCGACAGGCAGGTGTCGATCGGATGCCGCCTGCAATGCAGGAAGCGCGCCTGCGGGAATACCAGGTGGATCAATCCGACCCAGAAGAAGTTGAACGGCATCTTGTCGGTCACACGAGCCCGTCCCGGAGCCGCGCGGGCGAGCACCGCTGAGTAGGCTGCGGCCAGTTCGTTCACCCTGTCCGGCGTCAACGCCGCACCGCCAGAGGTGAGCCACTGCGCACCTTGCAACCCCCAGAAATCCAGCTCGCCGGCGGCCCCCACCTGCGGATGGCTGGAGACGATCTGCTCGACCAGCGTGGTTCCCGAGCGGGGCATGCCGATCACCAAAAGCGGTGTCGGGTCCGACGTTCCAAGTCCGGCGTGTTCCGCCAGGAATTCCGGCGTGAACAAATCGATCAGCGTGTCGACCTGCCGGATCAGACCGGTTCTGTCGAAACGGGACACCTCGCTCTTGATCCGGTTTGCCGCATCGAAATGCCTGATCGCCGTCGCCGGTTCATCGAGGTCGTCGTATGCCTTCCCCAAGGCGAAATTCAGCCTCAGGCGCTGCATCTCGCTCAGCGGACCGTCGAGGCGGGACAGCATGCGTTCGATCAGCGGGCGGTCCGACTCGCGCAGTTTCTGGCAATGCACGAGGTCGTGGTAGATTGCCACCTGGGTTGGATCGATCGCCAGCGACGTCTCCATGTGGGAGACCGCCTCGGTGAACCGTCCCGCCTCAGCCAACAATGTGCCCAGCAGCCTGTGTGCCTCGGCGGCTCCCGGATCGAGCGCCACCGCGTTGCGCAACAGCTTCTCGGCTTCCTGCATCCGGTCGTCGATCATCAGCGCCTTTGCCTGATTGAGCCGGCCATGCGCGGTTCCGCGGGCAGCGGCGGCGGCACGCATGAACGCTTCCGCGGCGCCCGCACGGTCGCCGATGGCATGCAACATGTTGCCCAGGCGGCTATGGGCATCGGCGAGTTTCGGCGCAAGGGCCACAGCACGGCGGCACGCCGTGATGGCGGCCGCTACATTGCCCTGCAGATTGAGGGCAATCGCGAGGCCATGATGCGCAGCAGCGACGTCCGGCTTGAGGGAGACGGCCTGCCGCAGGCTGGCGACTGCGTCGTCAACACGGTGGTGCCGGAGCAGGAGCATGCCTAGGCGCTGGTGCAGCGAAGCGTCCCCATCCCTTAGACTGACGGCGCGCCGCAATGCGGCAATTGCCTCGGCTGTCCTGCCGCTGCTTGCCAGCTGTTCGGCCTGCCGAACCAATCCTGCTGCCTGCCCGACGACAGCACCGAGCGGCTTGGACACATCACGGCGGGCGGCACGGTCTGCGCTGGGTCCTCCGCAGCATTGCTTGTATTTCCGTCCGCTGCCGCAAGGACAGGGATCGTTCCGGCCTGGCTGCGCACCAGCGGCAGTCTGATTCGCTATCATACCAAAAGGTTCGTCACGGTTCTCGCCACCATAACAGCGGCGCAAGGCAAACAGAATGGCGCTCCACTCCCAGTAATGTCGATGAGGCAGAGCGGCAGGACTCCGCTACGCGACCCACCAAAGACGAGGCCTTTGGACCCCGTCGGCTGCTGAAGCAGTCCCGGGCGCCACCTCGCCACGCGTTTCGCAGATGCACCGGGTCCGCGGTCCCGGTATATGTCCGTGACCAGTTGTGAACGGTGCGGATCATGCCTGTCCAAAACGCCGCCGCCGCGGAGATCGCCGAACAGGGGATCGCGCAGCACGACGAGGGACACTTCGACGCGGCCGAAACCCTGTATCGACAGGCTTTGGCGATCGATCCGGAGCAGCCCACGGCCCTGTGCTATCTCGGATTGCTGTCCATCCAGCGTGATCGCCCTGAACACGGTGCGGAGCTGCTGCGACGCGCGGTGCTGCGCGATCCGGAGTATGCCGAGGCGCAGCACCATCTCGGCACGGCCCTGCTGCGGCTTCAACGGCCCGAGGAGGCCCTGAGCCAGCACGAACGGGCGCTGTCGTTGGCCGCCGACTACACCGATGCAATATGCGGACGCGCCACGAGCCTGCGCGTGCTTGGCCGCAACGACGAGGCCGTCGCGGGCTACGAACAGGCGCTGCGACAGGCGCCCGACCACGCGGAAGCCGAGGCCGGGCTCGCCGACGCGTTGGTCATCGCCGGGCGTGAGCGCGAAGCGTTTGTGCACTATCGCAACGCCGCATCGCTCGATGCGCGTATGACGGCGGCGCTCGATCGGGCGCTGGTCGGCTTCGCCACGCGCCACCCGCGCGAGGCCCAGATCGGCATGCAACGATTGAATGCCTTCATGAAGGCATTCATCCTCAATCAGGCGAGCCCGCGGATGAACCGCTATCCGGGGCTGTCCTCGGTTCCGTTCCATGACCCGTCACGGTTTCCCGTGACCAGCGCGCTGGAAGCCGCGTTCACCACAATACGCAGCGAGATCGAGGGCCTTGCCGCAGCCGAGTATTCACCGGAACTCGAGAGCCACCTGATGAACCACGGCGCGTGGGACGTCTTCAATTTCTATGAGCGGGGGCGCCGGAACGAGACGAATCGTACGCGCTGCCCGACCATCTCGCGCATCATCGACAACCACGACACGCTGCGCACGTTGGCTGGCGTTCAGTACGCCTCACGGCTGTCGCCGGGGGCGCATATCAGGGCACATCGCGGGCCTACCAATATCCGCATGCGCTGCCACCTGGGCATCCATGTCCCCGATGGCGACTGCGCGATCCGTGTCGGCGACCAGACGCAACGCTGGCACGCGGGCCGGTGCCTGGTATTCGACGACTCGTTCGAGCACGAGGCGTGGAACCACACCGAGGATCATCGGATCGTGCTGATCGTCGATGTGTGGCATCCGGACCTGACGCCGGTCGAGATCGCGTTCCTGGAAGGCCTGCACCGCTATGGGGCCTATCAGGCCGACAGCCTTAGCGCCTACTGGGCGGCGAAGGCCGAGTCGGACGCCAAGGCGCGGAAGCTGTATGACTGATTCGGCGACCGGTGGCCTGCGCGAGGCGACCGCGCTGAGCGATCAGGGCCGGCTGGATGCGGCCGAAGCGATTTGCCAGCGCGTCCTGCAGGACAACCCGCGCGATGCCGAGACGCTGCATCTGCTGGGTCTGATTGCCCTGCAACGCGGCGAACCGAACGAGGCGGCGCGCCTGATCGGCGAGGCGGTCGCGTTGGCGCCGCGGGAGGCGAAGTATCGCATCAATCTCGGCGCCGTCCTCAATCAGGCGGGGCGCAGCGAGGAGGCATTGGCGACCGTGCGGCATGTGGTCGCATTGCACCCGGACTATCCTGAAGCGCACAACAATCTCGGTTCGGCGTTAGTGCGTCTTGGTCAGTGCGAAGCGGCGCTGGCGAGCTATGACCGGGCGATCGCACTGCGTCCCGACTACGACGAGGCTTACTACAATCGCGGCGTCGCACAGCAATCGCTGAAACGATTTGACGATGCCGTCGCCAGCTACCAGCAGACGATCGCACTGCAGCCCGACTACCTTGAGGCCTACAACAATCTGGGCATCGTGCTGGTCGAACTCGGCCGCTTCGACGAGGCACTGGCGAGCTACGGTCAGGTACTGGCGCTGGATCCCGACTACGATGAGGCGTTCTACAACCGCGGCGTCGCGCTGCAAACCATGGAGCACTATGAGGCAGCGAACGCCAGTTACGATCGGGCGATCGCGCTCCGGCCGGACTATGCCGATGCATTCAAGAACCGCGGCATGGCGATGCAGGCACTCGACCGCCACGGTGAGGCACTGGCCGACTTCGATCGCGCGATCGCCATCCGGCCACACCATGCACCGACGCATTTCACCAGGAGCGTCTGCCTTTTGCAGGCCGGCGACCTGCCGCGCGGGTGGCGGGAGTACGAATGGCGCTGGCGAACGCCGGAGCTGATGGTCGGCTGGCGGCAGTTTCCCGAACCATTCTGGCGCGGCGACCAGCCCATCGGCGGCAAGACGATCCTGCTGCACGCCGAACAAGGTCTGGGTGACACCTTGCAGTTCTGCCGGTTCGTGCCCCATGTGGCGGCGCTAGGCGCCAGGGTCGTCCTGGAGGTGCAGCAGCCGCTTGGGCGCCTGCTGGCGGATTTCCCCGGCGCCGCACAGACGATTATTCGCGGCGAAGACCTGCCGCCATTCGACGTGCATTGCCCGTTGTTGAGCCTGCCATTGGCCCTCGGCACGACGCTGGAGACAATCCCGGCAGGGAGCTATATCGCGGCCGATCCCGAACTTCTGGCCCACTGGCGGCGACGGGTCGCGGCACTACCCGGATTTCGCGTTGGCCTGGTCTGGGCCGGCGGCCCAGGCCTGGTCGCTGACCGCCGCCGCTCGATGGCACTCGAGCGATTCGCCCCGCTTGCAGAGGTGCCGGGAGTGAGCCTGGTTTCCTTGCAGAAGGGCGCGGCAGCAGCGCAGGTTCGCGCGTCGTCGGCGTTGCGGCTGCATGACTTCACCGACGACCTGCAGGACTTTGCCGACACCGCAGCGCTGGTGGCCTCGCTCGACCTGGTGATCAGTGTCGATACGTCGGTAGTGCATCTCGCCGGAGCGCTGGGCAGGCCGGTCTGGCTGCTCGATCGCTTCGACAACTGCTGGCGCTGGTTGCGCGGGCGCGAGGACAGTCCGTGGTACCCCACACTGCGGTTGTTCCGCCAGACCGCACCGGGGGATTGGGATGGCGTGATCGCGCGTGTTGGCGTCGCGTTGTGGGGCCGGGTTGCTGCCCACGCCGACTGAGGAGCGCGGCGTCGATCAAGCCTGCTTGCAGGACGGGGCGCGGAGAAAGACAAACCCCGCCCCTCCCATTGCGGGCGGAGCGGGGTTGAGGTTCATCGGAACTCCGCGCGGCGCAAGCCGCGTGGAGGCGACGATCAGCTTTTGCGACGACGACGCAGCAGGCTCAAGCCGACCAGGCCGGCGCCGAGGATGGCCATGCTGGCCGGCTCGGGGGTCGGGGTGATGCTGGGGAGCGCGCTGATGTTGATCGGCTCTTCCAGCGAGAAGTAGGTGTTCGCACCGTCGGCGAGGCCGCCAACGAAGTTCACCGTGCCGGCACTGAGGCCGGCGGTGATGCCGGTGAAAAAGCCCAGCGGGCCACCATAGTTCGAGGTGTCGCTGGCGTTCGGCGGAATCCCCACGTAAGCGTCGATGCCATCGGCCTCGAACGCAAAGATGTTGGCGCCGGAGATGTTGAAGCTCGAGAGAGTATGACCGGAGTTGTTGATGACGCCGATCAGCGCGTCTTCATTGCTCTCGTAGTTGGTTTGGAGCCCCGGCCCGGTCGCTGTGCTGATGGCGCCGTTCGCGCCGAAGGTGATGGTCAGGTTGCAGTCAGAGGCAGTGCCGATTCCGCCACCGCCCGTCGCGGGGGCGCCAACCACGCTCGGGCACACGCCGCCCTGCGCACCCGCGAAGGCTGGGCCGGCCAGTGCAGCACCGGCCACCATCGTGGTAGCCATTAGGAGAGATCTGAGGTTCATGCTTTGCTCCATCGCTCGATGCAGGTGTTGAACGCCAACCCGTTTAGCGCAGCACCACGAGCAAGCCCCGTGCCAAAGCGGAAAGATCAGAGATTCGAATGAGTTAATATTTGCGAGGGGCGATGACGAAAGGAATGTGTAAAGTTTATCGACAATTCCTGGTCGCGAATATTTGATAACCAAGAGCAACGTGCGCTCTACGTAACGTCACGACTCAACTCACGGTTTGGCAAGCTGGCCGTTCTGCCTGTCCCCAGGGGCTGCTATGTTACGCCGATGAACCGCACCCAGCCCGCGCCGCGGCCCACTGGCGGTGGCACGACCGCCCGCAACGCACCGTGCCCGTGTGGCAGCGGGCGCAAATTCAAGAACTGCTGTGGCGGCACGCAGCCGGCCGCCAGGGCCACGACTGCCGCGGATCTCGGCCACGCGGCGCAGCCAGCCCCATCCATCGGGCCGGTAACCAATGCCGGCAGGTTCCTGCAGTCGTTCTCTCCCCTGCAGGCGGCACTGCGGCAGAACCAGCAGCAGCAGGTGACACGACCGACCGGCACAACGCCTGGCGCGACAGGGCAATCGAGCCGATCCGCCCAGGCCTATCTCGATGAGGCCAGACGCCATGAGGCGGCCGGCCGGCAGTCGGATGCGATAGCGGCGCTCCTGAAGGCTGTCCGTCTGGCCCCGGACAATCCTCGCGCTTACTACAATCTTGGCGTGGGCTGCCTGAAGGGTAACCGCACGCGGGAGGCGATCGCCAGTCTGCAGCGGGCCATCAGCCTGCAGGCTGATTTCGCGCCCGCGCACTTCCATCTTGGCGTGGCCTTGCAGGACCAGGGCCACGACGAAGACGCGATCGCGGCCTTCCGCAAGGCGATTGCACTCGGTGCGAACCAACGGGAAGCGCATGCCAGGCTGGGGGACCTGCTGCTGGCGCGCAGCGACGCGGCAGGCGCCGCCGATGCCTATCGCCGAGCCTCCGGGGCTTCGGCAGCGGGGCGCATGTACGCGGCGAGGGCCCTGCTGGCGGAAGAGAAATACGCTGAAGCGGAGGTCGCAATAAAGCGTGCCTTGGCGCTCGATCGCGGCAATGGCGAGGCCGAATGGGTGCTCGGGAACATCCTGGTAATCCAGGGGCGCTTCGACGAGGCCATACCACATCTTGACCGGGCGATCGAACTGGCTCCGCAGGCCGTCGGCGCCTACACGAGCCGCCTCATGGCGAGGCGGTTGACCGAGGCGGAACGTCCGCTCATCGAGCGCATGGTGTCGGTGCTGAACACCGTGCCGCTGGCTGATATATTCCGAATGAAGTTGGAATACGCCCTCGGCAAGGGATTCGATGACCTGGGGGACTATGCGACGGCGATCGAACATTTCGATGCGGCGAACCGGCTGGACAAGCGATTGGCCAGCTACGACCACGAGCGGCAGAGAGCGTGGATGGATGTGCTGATCGCGCGTTACACGCCGGATTACTTTGCTCGACATGCCGGGCTGGGCGTGGAAGACGAGGCACCGATCTTCATCGTGGGCATGCCGCGCTCCGGCACGACCCTGGTGGAGCAGATCGTCTCCAGCCATCCGCTGGTCGCGGGTGCGGGGGAACTGACATTCTGGCTTACTCGCGGAGAGGCCTGGGAGCAGAACGGCGCGCACGAACTTGACGCAGCAACGGTTCAAGGGCTTGCGGACGACTATCGTGCTGAACTGCGCCGCATCGGACCTGAAGCCGTACGGATCACCGACAAGCTGCCGTATAATTTCATGTGGATCGGCCTGATCCATTCGGTGTTCCCGCGCGCCCGCATCATCCACTGCCGGCGCAATCCGCTGGATACCTGTCTGTCCATCTATTTCACCCAGTTCCTGACGCGCATGCACTTCGCCAACGACCGGAGCGACCTTGTGCATGAGTACCGGCAATACGAGCGGCTCATGGCCCACTGGCGGACAGTGCTGCCGCTCGATCGCTTCCTCGAGGTGGACTACGAGACCCTGGTTGCCGACCGTGAAGCAGGCACGCGGCGCCTGATCGCGTTCTGCGGCCTGGACTGGGACCAGGCATGCCTGCGCCCGGAGGACAATCGGCGTATCGTCAGGACCGCCTCCGTGTGGCAGGCGCGCCAGCCGGTTTACCGAAGCTCGATCGGACGCTGGCGGAATTACGAACCGTGGCTGGGCGAATTGCGGGAACTGCTGCCTGCGGAGGCGACTTCGTAACCCACGTGCGCGTCGGGCAATTGCCTGAAGAGGTGAAGGGTTCAAAGAGCCGTGCCTTGCGTTCATCCGGATGATCCCTCTGACAGGGTCGAGCGGCGAAGGATATGTGCGGCCGGGCGTTTGCGCCTGCACGCGCGTTTTGCCACAGTGGCGGCAATGGCTACCGGTCAGTAGGAGGAACGGCCCATGGACCTGCGGTTCACACCGGAAGAGCTGGCATTCCGCGACGAGGTCCGCGCGTTCATCCGCGACAACCTGCCGGCGGAGATCCGCGAACGCATGCGGCTGGGCTATGGCGCGCGCAAGCAGGACACCGTCGCGTGGCAGCGCATCCTGAACAAGCGCGGCTGGGCTGCGCTGTCATGGCCGAAGGAATGGGGCGGCCCGGGGTGGTCCTCGGTGCAGCGGATGATCTTCCTCGAGGAGAACCAGGTCGCGCCGGCGCCGGAGCTGTCCTCGTTCAACATCACCATGATCGGTCCGGTGCTGATCCAGTTCGGCACCGAGGAGCAGAAGAAAAAGTTCCTGCCCCGCGCGGCGAACCTGGACGACTGGTGGTGCCAGGGCTTCTCGGAGCCCGGCGCCGGTTCCGACCTGGCATCGCTGAAGACCGCGGCCAAGCGCGACGGTGACCATTACGTGGTGAATGGCCAGAAGATCTGGACCTCGACCGCGCACCATGCCGACTGGTGCTTTGTCCTGGTGCGCACCAATCCGAATGCGGCGAAGCGGCAGGAGGGCATATCGTTCCTGCTGGTGGACATGAAGACGCCGGGCATCACGGTGCGGCCGATCATCTCGATCGATGGCAGCCACCACCTGAACGAAGTGTTCTTCGACGACGTGCGCGTGCCGGTGGAGAACCGCGTCTACGAGGAGAACCGCGGCTGGGATGTGGCGAAGTTCCTGCTGGGCAACGAGCGGACCGGCATCGCGCGGCTTGGCAAATCCAAGGAGCGGGTGACGGCGTCCAAGGAAATGGCGCGCACTGTCCGCGAGAACGGCAAGCCGCTGATCGAGGACGCCGCGTTCCGCCAGCGCGTGGCGCAATTGGAAGTGGACATGAAGGCGCTGGAGATCACCCAGTACCGCGTCGTCTCGGCATACGACAGGGCGCGCGATGGACGGCCGGATCCGTTGTCGTCGGTGCTCAAGGTGAAGGGTACCGAACTGCTGCAGGCGACGACGGAGCTGGCGATGGATGTCGGCGGTCCGATGTCGATGCCGATCTGGGCCGAGGAGCTGGCGGCGCTGTCGAACGATCCGGATGTCGGGCCGGAGTGGGCGACGCAGGCCACCGGCAGCTACCTGTTCCTGCGTGCCGCATCGATCTACGGCGGGACCAACGAGATCCAGAAGAACATCCTGACCAAGGCGGTGCTGCGGCTCTGACCGCGACCGGCACCCGTGATCGTCATGGCCGGGCGCGGCCCGGCCATCCACGTCTTTGCGACGGCTATCAGCGAGAACCGCGATGGATTTCACTCTCTCCGATGAACAACGCCTGCTGAAGGACAGCGTCGATCGGCTGATGGCCGATCGCTACGCGTTCGAGCAGCGCAAGAACCATGTCAAGGAGCCGGGCGGCTGGAGCACGGCACTCTGGTCGCAGTATGCCGAACTTGGCCTGCTCGGGCTGCCGTTCGCCGAGGAGTATGGCGGGTTCGGCGGCGGCGCGGTCGAGATCATGCTGGTGATGGAAGCCTTCGGCCGCGCGCTGATCCTGGAGCCGTTCCTGGCGACCGTGGTGCTGGGCGGCACGGCGGTGCGGCTCGGCGGCACCGATGCGCAAAAGTCCAGGATCCTGCCGGCGATCGCCGATGGCAGCATGAAGCTCGCCTTCGCGCACGGCGAGCGGCAGGCGCGCTATGACGTGACCGACGTGATGACCACCGCCAGGCAGAGCGGTGGCGGTTGGATGCTGGACGGCGCCAAGAGCGTGGTCACGCATGGCGACTGCGCCGAGACCCTGGTGGTGAGTGCACGCACGTCCGGTGAGCGCGACGATGCGGATGGCATCACGCTGTTTTTGGTCGATGCGGGCGCGAGCGGCGTGGCGCGCCGCGGCTACACGATGCGCGACGAACAGCGCGCCGCGGAGCTGTCGCTGTCGGGCGTCCGGGTCGGCCAGGACGCGGTGCTGGGCGAGGTCGGCAAGGGCCTGCCTTTGGTCGAGCGCGTGATCGAGGCGGGCATCGCGGCAACCGCCGCGGAATCGGTCGGCGCGATGGAAGCGGTGCACGCGATGACGCTGGAATACAGCCGCACGCGCGAGCAGTTCGGCCGCACCATCGGTTCCAACCAGGTGGTGCAGCATCGGCTGGCGGAAATGCTCATGTCGCTCGAGCAGGGCCGCTCCATGGCAATGCTGGCCGCGATGATGGTGGACGAGCCGGATGCGGCCGAACGTGCGCACAACATCGCCATGGCGAAGGTCGGCATCGGCCAGGCCGGGCGCTTCGTGTCGCAGAACGCGGTGCAGTTGCATGGCGGCATCGGCATGACCGGGGAACTCGCGGTGGGCCACTACTTCCGCCGCTGCATGGTGATCGAGCGGCTGTTCGGCGACACCGCGCACTACCTGGGACGGCTCGCCGCGGACGTCGCATGAACCATTCGCTGACCGTCGGCGGAATTGCGTTGGACATCGAGATGCGCGGGACCGGGCGGCCGCTGTTGTTCCTGCATCCTGGCGAGGGACTGCAGCCGCACCGTCCCTGGCTCGACCTGCTGTCACAGCGCTACCGCGTGATCGCGCCGCATCATCCGGGCTGGGGCAACTCCGCGCTGCCGAATTGGTGCAGCAGTGTCGATGACCTGGCGTATCTGTATCTCGACCTGGTCGGCGCACTGGAGCTGCGCGATGCGATTCTGGTCGGCGCATGCTTCGGCGGCTGGATTGCTGCCGAGATGATGGTGCGCGACACGCAGCGCGTTGCCTGCCTGGTGCTGGCCGATCCACTCGGCATCAAGGTCGGCGGCGTGCTGGACCGTGACATCGCCGACATGCACGCCATCCCGCGCGACGATTACCTGCGTCTCGCCTGGGCCGATCCGTCGCGCGGCGAGGTCGATTACACGCAACTGCCGGAAAGCGAACTGGCGGCGGTTGCGCGCGGCCGCGAGGCATTCGCCGCATTCGGCTGGAAGCCGTACATGCACAATCCGCGCCTGAAGCGCTGGCTGCACCGCATCGACCTGCCGACACTGCTGCTATGGGGCGAGCAGGACGGGATCGTCCGGCAGGATTACGGTGCCGCCTGGCGCGGCGAAATCCCCGGGGCGCGGCTGGAGGTAATGGCGAATGCCGGGCATTTCCCGCATTGGGAGCAGCCCGAGGCATTCGTCGAGCATCTGTCGCATTTCGCCGATGTGCATTGATTGAACAGGAGATTGCACCATGCGCTGCTGGTATTTCTCCGAGATGGCGTACCACCCGGCATGGGAAGCCGGACTGCAGCGCGGCACGCTGCGCGTGGTGCTGCCGTCGAGCAATTTCGATCCGCCGACGGCCCATGGCCTGCTGACCCGCTACCTGGACGAGTTTGCGCTGTGCGACGAGGTCGGGCTCGACATCATGGTGAACGAGCACCACAGCACGGCGACCTGCATGACGGTGTCGGTGCCGATGGCGCTGGCGATCATCGCACGTGAAACCAAGCGGGCGCGGCTGCTGTCGCTCGGCACGCCGATCGCCAACCGACCCGATCCGGTGCGCGTGGCGGAGGAGATGGCGTGGCTCGATGTGCTGTCCGGCGGCCGGCTGGAGATGGGCCTGGTGAAGGGCGCGCCGTACGAGATCCAGCCGGCGAACAGCAATCCCGCGAACCTGATGCGCCGATATTGGGAAGCGCACGACCTGATCCTGAAGGCACTCGCCACGCATGATGGTCCGTTCAGCTGGGAAGGCGAGTTCTTCCACTACCGCAGCGTCAACATCTGGCCGAAGCCGATCCAGAAGCCCACGCCGCCGGTATGGATGACCGGCATGAGCGTGGACACCGGCCGGCTGGCGGCGGAGCGCGGCCATGTGGTGGGAACCTTGCTGTCCGGCGGCACCGCGAAACCGATGTACGACGCCTATCGCCAGCGTGCGCGCGAACTGGGCTGGGAGGCGGGACCCGACCGCATGGCATTCGCCGCCGTGGTCGGGGTCGGCAGCACGCGCGAGGAAGGTCTGCGCCGCGCCGATCAGATCGCGGATTATGTGCGAACGTCGCCGGTGGTGGCGGAGCAGTTCACCAATCCGCCGGGCTACAACTCGATCGGCGCCAACGTCGCCATCATGAAGGCCGGCCCGCGCGCGCATCGCATCGTCAAGGATCGCGACGGCAATCCGATCGACCATCGCCGCGCGACCGTGCAGCAGTTCATGGACACCGATACGGTGTTCGCCGGTACGCCGGACGACGTGTACAACCAGGTCAAGGCGTTCAGCCATCGCATGGGCGGCATCGGCCACCTGCTGTTCTTCGGTCAGGGCGGGTTCCTGGACCACAAGGACACCGTGGAGAACATCCGCCTGTTCGGCCAGGAGGTGGCGCCGCGCCTGGCCGAGGTGAACGGCGCCGCGATCAAGCCGGGCGTTGCGGCGGCGGAATAGCGGCAAATTGTCATTGAGGAGGAGCGCAGTGACGCGACTGCGCCGCCGCTCGCTTGCTTGCCTTCGGCCGCAGTCTGCAGAACACTCCGGCCTCATCCACGAAGGTCAGGGGGCTAGGCCATGCAACCGATCGTAGCAGTGATCGCGCCGGGCATGATGGGCAGCGGTGTCGGCCAGCGCCTGGTCGAGAACGGCGTCGAAGTGCGCACCGCGCTGGGCGGCCGCAGCGATGCCACCGTCGCCCGCGCCAAGGCCGCCGGCATGGTCGGCGTAAGCGACGAGCAGATCGCTGCCGCCGACATCATCCTGTCGATCGTGCCGCCCGGCGATGCGCTGGGGCTGGCCGAACGCCTTGCCCCGGCATTGCGCACCGCCGCCAGGAAACCGATCTACGTCGATTGCAACGCACTCAATCCGGGCACGGTTCTGCACATCGCCCGCGTGGTGGAGGCAACCGGCGCCACCTTCGTCGATGGCGGCATCATCGGCGGCCCACCGAAGCCGGGGTCGAAGGGTACCAAGATATACCTGTCCGGCGAGGCCGCATCGCGTGTCGCGGAACTCACCGGCTACGGCCTCGAGATGCCGATCCAGCCCGGCCCGATCGGTGCGGCATCGGCGATGAAGATGTCGTATGCCGGCATCACCAAGGGCTTCACGGCGCTCGGCGCGGCGATGATGCTGGCGGCGACCCGCGCCGGCACGGCCGAGGACCTGAAGGCGGAACTGTCGGCGAGCCAGCCCGCGTTGTTCGGCTGGCTGACCCGGCAGACGCCCAACATGTATTCCAAGGCCTATCGCTGGGTCGCCGAAATGGAGGAGATCGCCCAGTTCGTCGGCGAGGATCCGGCGGCACGACAGTTCTACGAAGGCGCGGCGCGGCTCTATGAGCGGATCGCTGCGGACTTCGATGGCGACCGCCGTGAGGTCGCCGCACTCGACGCGTTCTGCAAGCCGAAGGGCTGATCGCATGCAGTCCGGGGTTCACCGCTACCCGCCGATGGAGCGGGTGATCTACGGCACGCCGTTGGCGGATGCCCTGGCGCAGGAGGTCGAGCGGATCGGCGCCAGCGCGGTCTACGTGCTGGCCAGCGGCACCCTGGAACGGCAGACCGATGTCGTGGAGCAAGTGCGCGGGGTACTCGGCAACAAGCTGGCCGGCGTCTGCGCGAAGATCGGCGCGCACACGCCGCGGATCGACGTGGTCGCCGCGGCAAACGCCGCGCGCGAGGCGCACGCGGACGCGCTGCTGACCGTGGGAGGCGGTTCGGTGACCGATGCCGCAAAGATGGTCGGGCTATGCCTGGGCAACGACGTCACCGATCCGGCCCAGCTCGATCGTTTCCGCGCCACGATCCACATCGACGGCCGCACCGAGCGGCCAGCGGTCAATCCGCCGGCGGTGCGCTCGATCGCGGTGCCGACCACATTGTCGGCCGGCGAGTTCACCTGGTTCGCCGGCTGCACCGATACGGTGCGCCAGGTGAAGGAAAGCTATGGCCACGCGCTGATGATGCCGCGCAGCGTGATCCTGGATCCGGCGGCGACCGTGCACACGCCGGAATGGCTGTTCCTCTCGACCGGCATCCGCGCCGTCGACCATGCGGTGGAGGATATCTGCTCGATCAACCCACAACCGCTGTCCGACGGCACATCGATCCATGCCTTGCGCCTGCTCGCACGCGGCCTGCGCGCGGTGAAGGCCGACCCGGGCGATCTCGATGCGCGGCTGGACTGCCAACTCGGCGCCTGGATGTCGATCATGGGCTCGCAGAACGGCGTCACCAAGGGCGCCAGCCACGGCATCGGGCATGTGCTGGGTGGCACCGCCGGCGTGCCGCACGGCTATACCTCGTGCGTGATGCTGCCGCCCGTGCTGCGGTTCAACCAGCCGGTCAATGCCGAGCGGCAGGGCTGGGTGAGCGACGCTCTCGGCCGGCCGGGCTCGAGCGCCGGCGATGCGGTGGCCGAACTGGTTGCCGACCTTGGCCTGCCCGGCACGCTGCGCGCCGTCGGGGTCGAGCCGGACCAGCTCGACCGGATCGCCGAGGAGTCGATGCACGACCGCTGGGTGCACACCAATCCGCGCAAGATCGACGGGCCGCCGGCGGTGCGCGCGCTGCTCGATGCGGCGTGGTAGCGCGGCGGCTCATACGAAGCGTTCGAGCATTTCTTGGCTGACTGCGTTCTTTTGTCGTTGCGAGAAGGGCAATGACAATGCTGCCGCAGGCGCAAATTGGACGTGTCGTCAGGCGCCTTGCGCAGGGATCAGTCGTCGGTCAGCTCCTTCAGCAGGGCGACCAGTTCTTCCCGCCGGAACGGCTTGCGCAGGATCGATACATTTTCGTTGTCATGGAACTTTGCCACGCCCGCGGCCAGCCGGAGATAGGCGTCGCTGAACCCGGAGGTGAGGATGATCTTTACCGGAATTCCAGTCAGCAGAACCTCATTCAGCACATCGATGCCGTCCTTTTCCGGCATGATCATGTCGAGCATGAGCACGTCGGGCTTGAACGCCATGAACACCTCGGTGGCCTGCAATGAGCTGTTGAGCGTCCTGACATTCAGACCGAGTTGCCTGGCAATGAGCTCTATCATGCCACCATTAATGCTGCGACTGATTAGTCGCACGAATAGAGCTATGGCACATTGCAGCCTGAGAATTGTGACTTCATTAATAATTCTCTGCTCTGGGACCAATCTCATCAAAGGAGAGCCCCGTCCGCGGTCACGCTCAATACTTGGTCAAACGATTAATCCTTCCCACGAAATTAAGCCTGATCGGTCCGATCCTGCCGGTGCCGTGTCCGGCCACATTGGTTAGTCAATCTTTACCGATCCCTGCGCTTCTTCGGTTGTCCGCAACAACCTTGCCGCCGCAGCCATGCAGCTCAACCCGCACCCCGCTCATTCCGGCCCCGATCCGGACCAGCTCTGGTCGCCGTTCGTTGCGGCGCTGGGCGACTACGCCGTGCTGCTGCTGGATCCGACCGGTTGCATCCTGTCCTGGAATCGCGGCGCGGAACTGATCAAGGGCTATCGGCCCGATGAAATGGTCGGCCGGCACTACGCGTGCCTCTACACGCCCGAAGACGTCGCCGCCGGCAAACCGCAGCATGGCCTGCAGGTCGCCGCGGCAGATGGCCGGTTCGTGGATATCGGCGAACGCATGCGCAAGGATGGTTCGCGGTTCCTGGCCAGCGTGGTGATCACCGCCATCGCCGGGCCGGACGGCACCCTGCGCGGGTTCGGCAAGATCACTCGCGATATCACCCAGCAGGTCGCCGACGAAACCTTCATCAAGGCCAGCGAGGTGAAACTGAGGAGCCTGATCGACACCGTTCTCGATACTGTCGTCGACGGCCTGATCACCATCGACCGGAGCGGCATCGTCCAGTCCTACAACAAGGCCTGCGTCAGCCTGTTCGGCTATGCCCCGGACGAAGTGCTGGGCCATAGCGTGCACATGCTGATGCCGGAGCCCTATCACGACGAACACGACCGTTACCTGTCGGCCTACCTCGAAACCGGCATCGCGAAGATCATCGGCATAGGCCGCGAGGTCATGGGGCGGCGCAAGGATGGCTCCACCTTCCCGATGGAACTGGCGGTCGGCGAATCGCCGCAAGGCGGCAACCAGGCCTTCGTCGGCATCGTTCGCGACCTGACCGAACGCCGTGAGGCGGACAAGCAGCGCGAGCAGTTGCGCCAGGCGCAGAAGATGGAGGCGGTCGGCCAGCTTACCGGCGGGCTGGCACACGACTTCAACAACCTGCTGGCGATCATCATCGGCAATCTCGATCTGCTGCGCGAACTGCGCAAGGACGATCCGGTGACCGATGAGCTGGTGAGCGACGCGCTGGAATCCGCCTTGCGCGGCGCCGACCTGACGCGCCGCCTGCTGGCATTCGCCCGTCGCCAGCCGTTGCAGCCGGAACGTGCCGACATCAACGAGATGATCGGCGCCATCGTGAAGCTGCTGGCGCGTACCCTGGGCGAGAACATCGCGATTGAGCTGGCATTGTCGCCGAATGTCTGGCCGGTGCGGATCGATCGCGCCCAGTTCGAGGCGGCCATCGCCAATCTTGCCACCAATGCGCGTGACGCCATGTCACGTGGCGGCGCATTGTTGATCGACACCCGCAACGGCCAACTCGACAAGGCCTATGCCGCAGCACATACCGACGTGACGGCAGGCGACTATGTCGTGGTCGAGATCAGCGACTCAGGCTCCGGCATGACGCCGGAAATCGTCACCCGCATCTTCGAGCCGTTCTTCACCACAAAGGAACAGGGCAAGGGCACCGGGCTCGGCCTGTCCATGGTGTTCGGGTTCATGAAGCAGTCCGGCGGCCACATCACGGTCTCCAGCGAACCCGGCAAAGGCACGACATTCCGCCTGTATTTTCCGCGCCTGGAACGCATCGCGGTGATCGCCGCCGAACGCCCGGACGTGGCGCCGACACGCGGCGGCAGCGAGACCATCCTGGTGGTGGAGGACAATGCCGGACTGCGGCGCATCGTGCTGCGGCAATTGAGCGACGCGGGATACCAGGTGCTGGAGGCGCCGGATGCCGAAGTCGCGATGACCATCATCACAGCCCCCGGACCCATCCATCTGCTGCTGACGGATATCGTCATGCCGGGCGAGATGGACGGTCGCGACCTCGCGCGCGCCGCCGTGGGGCTGCGGCCACTGCTGCGGGTGTTGCTGACCTCGGGCTTCCCGGATGCCCGGTTGGGCAGCTCCGGTTCGCCCTCGCAAGGCGCTCGCCTGCTGAGCAAGCCATACCGCAAGGAAGAATTGCGCCGGGCGGTGCGTGAAGCGCTCGATGATCCGCCAGCCGGTATCCAGGCCGCCAGATAGTCGCCGTGCCGCAGCCGTGATATCGAACGCCCCTGATTCGACCCAGGAGGCAATCCGATGAGTGACAGCGGAACCGTGCGGATCCTTGGCATTGCCGGCAGCCTGCGACACGGCTCGTTCAATGCCGCCACCCTGCGGGCCGCGCAGGAACTGGCGCCGGCCGGCATGACGATCGAGCGCTTCGATATCGCCCCGATCCCGCACTACAACGAAGACGTTCGCCAACAGGACTTTCCCGCATCGGTCGAGGGTCTTCGCGCGCGCATCAAGGCGGCCGACGGATTGCTGATCGTGACGCCAGAATACAACTACTCGATCCCCGGCGTGCTGAAGAACGCCATCGACTGGGCGTCACGTCCGCCCGAGCAGCCGTTCGACGGCAAGCCGATCGGCCTGATGGGCGCCAGCGTCGGAACCTTGGGCAGCGGGCGGGCGCAATACCATCTGCGGCAATGCTTCGTATTCCTCAACGGACTGGTGATGAACCGTCCGGAGGTGATGATCCCGGCGGCGCAGAGCAAGTTCGATGCGGACGGCAAACTGACGGACCAGCCGACGCGCGATTTCATCAGCGCACACCTGACGGCGTTCAAGGCCTGGGTGCTCCGGATGAAATAGCGCCGGGTCGTCATTCTCGCCTGCGCGAGAATGACGTCCTTGCCAAACTGCCGCCTACCGCGCGGCTTGGTGGTACTCGCGGTTGGGCATCATGTCGGTGGCCGATGCCATGCGGTTCGACAGATTAAAGAACGCCACGGTCTCGGACAGGTCGAAGATGTCCTGTGCGGAGAGTCCGGCCGCCCGCAAACCTGCACGGTCGCCATCGTCAACCAGCCAGGGCGTGGTGGTCAGCTTCCAGGTGTAGTCCAGCATCGCGCGCTGCCGCGGATCGAGCTTCGCGACGCGATAGTTCAACGCCATCATCTCGCCCAGTTCGGGGTCGCCTGACAATGCGCGCACCGCGGCGCCATGCGCGACCAGGCAGTAGTAGCAACGGTTGGCCGACGACACGACGACCGCAATCATCTCGCGCTCGAGCTTCGACAGGCCGGAGTCCGCCAGCATGATCTCGTTGTACATCGCCATGAAGTTGCGCAGCCTGCGCGGGTTCAGGCTGTAGGCGCTGTAAACGTTCGGCACGAAGCCGAGTTTGTCCACGCATTTCTGCCAGATCGCCTTCAGGTCATCGTCCAGCGTGGCCGGATCAGGGACGCCGAGTTTGGAGATGTGGTCGGGTTGCGGCATGCCGGTTCACCTCATCATCGTCAGTCAAGCACTTCCTTGTTGATGACGTTGTCGCGGTTCGGCTTACCGTCCAGCACGCTCAGGATGTTCTCCGCCGTCACCATCGCCATCCCGGCGACCGATTCCGTCGTGACGCCCGCCATGTGCGGCGAAGTGACGACTTTGTCGAGCTGCAGCAGCGTGTTGTTCACCGGCGTCGGCTCCATGTCGAACACATCGAGCCCCGCGCCGGCGAGATGGCCCGAGGTCAGCGCGCCGTGGAGTGCCGGTTCGTCGATGATGCCGCCGCGGGCCGTGTTGACGATGAACGCGCCGCGCTTCATGCGGGCCAGCCGTGCCGCGTTGAACATGCCCACCGTCTCCGGGTTCTTCGGGCAGTGGATCGACACGAAGTCGGCGCGCGGCAGCGCGGCATCCAGGTCGGTGACGCGTTCGCAGCCGGCGCCGGTGATCTTCTCGGCCGGCACATACGGATCATAGATCAGCACATTCATATCGAAGCCCTGGCACCGACGGGCGGACCGCGTGCCGATGCGGCCGAAGCCGACAATCAGCACCGTCTTGCCGGACAGCTCCATCGGCAGGCCGCCATGCCGATCGGTCCATGCGCCGCTCCGCACCATCCCATCCAACGCCTGCGTGCGCTTGGCCAACGCCATCATCAGGTGGAACGCATGCTCGGCCACCGACGTGGAATTTGCGGTGCCGGCCACCATCAGCGGCACATGGCGCGCGGTCAGTGCCGGCACTTCGACTGCGTCGTAGCCAACGCCGATGCGTGCGACGACCTGCATGGCCGGCGAAGCATCCATCTCGGCCTTGCGGTACGGCGTACCGGACAGCGCAATGCCTGCCACATCCGCCAGCATCGGCAACAACTCGGCCTGCGCGATGCCGGCCGGATAGATGATCGTCTCGATGTCGTCGCGGCGCCGGACCAGGTCAACGCCTTCCTTGCCCATCGTGTGCGGCAGCATCACCTTCTTGCGGTTCGAAGCCATCGGACGTCCTCAGAGTTTCTGTTGCAGGTTGGCGATGTAGGTGCGGTTCCAGGTCGGCGCCAGCATCACCTCGCTCATCACCAGGTGCCGAGGCATGCAGGCGATATAGCGGATCAGGTCGCCGCAATCTTCCGACTGCACCATGCGCGCGCGTTCCTCGGGTCCCACCGGGTTGGGACGCTTGTCGAGGATCGGCGTCGCCACCTCACCGGGCAGGAACACCGTGGAGCGAATGCCATTGATGCATTCCTGCTGGTTGATCGTGTGGCTCATCGCCACCACGCCGTGTTTCGCGGCGCCGTAGATCGGTCCGGAGAAGCCGCCGATGAAGCGCCCCGCCATCGATGCGGTGTGGATCAGCAGCCCGTCCTTCTGCGCGCGCATCATCGGCAGCGCCACGGTCACGCAGTACAGCGCCTGCGTCAGGTTGCCGTTCACCAGTTGGTCGATGCCCTCTGGTGTCAGTTTGTCCCAGTGCCGGTCGAGGATGTTGAGGCCGGCGTTGTTCACCAGGATGTCCAGCCGTCCGAGCGTGTCCCTGATGAATTTGCCGACGTTCTGCACCTGCTTCGAATCCATCAGGTCGGCTGGCTGCACATGCGCCGTGCCGCCCTTCTGGTGAATCCGCGCGGCAACGCCGTCCAGCTTGTCACGCGTGCGCCCGGTCAGGACGGTGGTGGCGCCTTCCTCGGCCAGCGCGAGTGCAGCGGCTTCACCGATGCCGCTGCCGGCGCCGGTGATCCAGGCGATCTTACCCGCGAGCCTCGGCATGCATTTTTCTCCCGTGTTGCAAACTTGCTTCCGTGCCATTGAACGTGTTTGCCTGCTGCGGGGCAAGAGAGGAGCCGCATGATGTCAACCATCCTGAACGAGACGGGCGAGGTAGCCGTCGCTGCGTCGGATGGGCTGTGGCTGTCGGCCGACGATGCCGCGCGCGCGACCGGTTGGATCCTGAAACCGGAAGGCATGTGCCAGGCCGATCTCTGCGTGCCCCTGCCGAAAGACGCAGTGCGCGACGACCGCGTGGACATCGCAGCGTTCTGGCGCCTGCTCGGCAATCCGGTGGTACACGACACGGCCGGCGAGACCTGGGTACTCGGCACAGGTGCCGATCAACGCAACGCCGCGCTGGCCGGATTGATGGCGCCGGACTTCACGCTGCCCGACCTTGCCGGCGTGCCGCACACATTGTCTGCGTTGCGCGGCAACAAGGTCTTCCTCTGTACGTGGGCCTCCTGGTGAGGCTGTCGCTTTGACTTGCCCGTGTGGCAGCAACTGTTCGACAGCCTGAAATCCGAGAACTTCATGATCGTCGCCGTGGCCGAGGAAAGCCGCGGCGCCGAACACGCGCGGCAATGGATCGAGCAGGCGAAGGCGGAGTACTGGTGCCTGATCGACCAACAGCATCGCGTCGCCGACCTGTACGGCATGGTGAACGTGCCGCAGGCGGTGTGGATCGATGCCGCGGGACACATTGTGCGTCCGCCGGAAACTGCCGGCTCGACCGATCATTTTCGGCTGATGTACCGGACGACGCGCACGCTGGCAACGGAACACCAGGAGGCGCGTCAGGCCGCCCGTACCGAGTATCTGGATGCGGTGCGCGATTGGGTGCTGACCGGGCATCATGCGCTGCCGGCCGATAGGGCACAGCACGCATTGCCGCGCATCACGCCGGACATCGCCTTGGCACAGGCGCATTTCCGCCTGGGCGTGTGGCTGCGCAGTCATGGCAATGCGGCGGAGGGCGACGTGCATCTGGCGGAAGCCAGTCGGCTGCATCCGGATTCATGGAACATCTGGCGCCAGGCGGCCGACCTGGACGAAGTCGGCAAGGCGAGCGGCGAGGCATTCTGGCAACGCGTGCAGTCGCTGGGCGATCGGCCGTACTATCCGCCGCCAAAACTGTGAGAAGGGAGCGCGTCAATGGCAACCAACGACACCACCTTCGCCGGATCGATCCCTGCGCTGTACGACCGCCACCTCGGGCCGGTGCTGTTCGAGCCGTATGCCGCCGACAAGCTGCGCCGGCTGCCGCCCATCGCCCAAGGCGCCATCCTGGAAACCGCATCCGGAACCGGCATCGTCACGCAACAACTGGCCACCGCATTGCCTGACGCGGTACGCATCGTCGCCACCGACCTCAACCAGCCGATGCTGGATCATGCCGCAAGCAAACCCGGCATGGCGCGCGTCACCTTCCGCCAGGCCGATGCGCTGGCGCTGCCGTTCGGCGATGACGAGTTCGACGCCGTCACGTGCCAGTTCGGCGTGATGTTCTTCCCCGACCGCACCGCGGGCTATCGCGAGGCACGCCGCGTGCTGAAGCCGGGCGGCCGGTTCGTCTTCAGCGTGTGGGATTCCCTGGCGACAAATCCGCTCGCTGCCGTCGTCACCGACGCGATGGCCGCCCGCTATCCGCAGGACCCGCCGCGTTTCCTCGCACGCACCCCGCACGCCTACCACGACGTCACTGCGATCCGCGCCGAACTCGCGGCGGCCGGCTTCACCACCGTCGCCGTCGAGACGGTGGCGCTGATCGCACGCGCGGCGTCGCATCGCGATCCGGCCATCGGCTTCTGCCAGGGCTCGCCGCTGCGCAGCGAAATCGAGGCGCGCGACCCCGGCGGCCTCCAGGCGGCCACCGATGCCGCAGCGGATGCGCTCGCCGCACGCTTTGGCACCGGCGCCATCAACGCGCCGATGCAGGCACACGTCGTCAGCGCGTCGGCCTGACCACGCCTACTTGCAGGGGTAGCGTTCGCCCAGGAACTGCATCAGGCCATCGACCGCGCTCACCGTCCGGTGCGCCGGCAACGCGCGCGCCCAGTTGACGAATTCGGTCAGGGTGGCGCTGCGGGTCGGCGTCGGGCTGGGGAAGCAGAACGGCTTCTTGTCGCCGGTCTGCTTCAGCGCGACGTCCACCGCGCCCTGGGCGAAGCCGTGGCAGTAGTTGATCTTGGCGTCCCCCTGCGGATCCCTCGGATTGGCGCCGCACAGGTCGGCGAGGTCCCCCGCCGTGCGCGCACGGATATCCAGGGTGCGCTGTGCCTGCGCCGGCAGCGCGAACAGGACGGCGGCCAGTGCGACGACCGGGGCGACGATCGGGGCGACGGATTTCATGCACTCTCTCCTGGCGGCAATGGTTCGTGGATTGAACCCGACCCGGCGCCGGCGCGCCAGCGCCGCCAGCCGGTGGCGCGCAGCTCGCAGGCCGGACAGGTGCCGCAGCCATAGCCCCAATCGTGCAGGCGGGTCCGCTCGCCGAGGTAGCAGCTATGGGTCTCGGTGCGGATCAGCTCCACCAGGGCGCTGCTGCCAAGCGCTTCGGCGAGCGCCCAGGTCGCCGCCTTGTCGCGCCACATCAGCGGCGTCTCCAGCACGAAGCGGCGCTGCATGCCCAGGTTGAGCGCCAGCTGCATCGCCTTGATGGTATCGTCGCGGCAGTCCGGATAGCCGGAGTAGTCCGTCTCGCACATGCCCGCGACGATGCGGCGCAGGCCGCGGCGATAGGCGAGGGCGCCGGCGCAGGTGAAGAACAGCAGGTTCCGGCCGGGCACGAAGGTGTTCGGCAGCCCCTCTGCGGTCATCGCGATCGCGGTCTCGCTGGTCAGCGCGGTGGCGCCGAGTGCGGTGACGGTTGTCGCAAGGTCGAGCATGGTGTCGGCGCCGAGCCGGCCGGGCCACAGCGCGGCCAATGCACTGCGGATCGGCTCCCGGCACCGCAACTCCACCGCATGGCGCTGGCCGTAGGCGAAGCCGACAGTCTCGACACTGGCGTAGCGAGCGAGCGCCCAGGCCAGGCAGGTCGTACTGTCCTGGCCGCCGGAGAACAGTACCAGGGCGTGGTCAGGATTTTGCGGGGTCGTAGGCATCGGCATCCGGCGACTTGGTGCGGTCCACGGCCGGCCAGCGCTGGGCCAAAGCCGGTAGGGCGATCTGCTTCCCGGTCATGCGCTCCGGGGTGATGGCATAGAGGCTGATCTGCTCGATCCGCGGCAGGACGTCGCGCGGACGGTCCCAGTCGGGCTGCGCATACTTGGCGATGAGCCGCGTGAAGAACTGCCGTTTCGCGGCCAGGTCCTCGACGTCCGCAATGCTGCCGAACAGCGTCACGCTGCGATACGCCAGCGTGGTGTCGCAGTCGAAGCGGCCATACGGGAACACCTCGCCGGGCTCGTCCACCACGAAGCAGACGCGCCGCTCGTGCTCGAGGTTGGCCCGCAGGTGGCCGCGCGCGCGCCGTATGCAGGAAGACCTGGCCATCCGCCCAGACATAGAGCAGCGGCACGCAGTACGGGAAGCCGTCCGCGCCGACGGTTGCCAGCCGTCCGCAGTAGCCCTGCTCCAGCGCCTGCAGCAGATCGTCCCCGGACATCGCCAGGTCCGTCCGGCGTAGCCCGGATGAGCGGCTCATCGCAGTCTCCATGGGTTGGCCCGCACCCCCCTTGATGACGGCGGAATGGTCCGGCCTGTAGCTCCGCTGGGCATCGGTTACCCAGACCAATTCGCCGCGACTCTCGCAACACCGGGGCGCGCACCATATGCTGACGCCATGGACCTCGATTTCACCGAAGACGAAATCCGCCGCTACTCGCGCCACATCCTGTTGCAGGACGTCGGCGGCATCGGCCAGGCCAAGCTGAAAGCAGCGCGGGTGCTGGTGATCGGCGCCGGCGGCCTGGGCTCGCCGCTCGCATTGTACCTGGCGGCCGCCGGCATCGGCACCATCGGCATCATCGACCACGACCATGTCGAGCTGTCGAACCTGCAGCGCCAGATCGCCCACACCACCGCGCGGATCGGCGCGCCGAAGGCAGAATCCGCGGCGGAGGCAGCCCACGCGATCAATCCCGAGGTGCGGATCGAGCCGCTCGGCATGCGCCTCGATGCCGACAATGCGGCCGAGATCATCAGTCGCTACGACGTGATCTGCGACGGTACCGACAATTTCGCCACGCGCTTCCTGGTCGCCGATGCCTGCGTGCTGGGCCGCCGCACGCTGGTGTCTGCCGCGGTGCTGCGCTTCGAGGGCCAGCTCTCGGTGTTCAAGCCGCATCTGCACGACGGCGGCCCGTGCTATCGCTGCCTGTACCCCGAACCGCCGCCGCCGGGCGCGGTGCCGACCTGCAGCGAGGCCGGCGTACTCGGTGCGGTCACCGGCGTGATGGGCACGCTCCAGGCCACCGAGGTGCTGAAGGAAATCCTTGGGATCGGCGAGAGCCTGTCCGGCAAGCTGCTGATCTGGGACGCGCTGGCGACGCGCTTCCGCACCGTGCGGCTGCGCCAGGATCCGCACTGCGCGCTGTGCAGCCCGACCGCGACCATCAAGGACCTGTCGGAGCATCGCGACGCCGTGGCTCCTGCCTGTGCCGTCTGAACCCCTCGGCATCCTGCTGCTGTCGGGTGCGCATGACCGCGCGCACTACGCGTTCGTCGTCGCCTCCGGTGCGGCAGCGCTCGGACGCAAGGTGGTGCTGTTCGCGACCAACGCCGGCTGCCACGCCTTGCTGGCGGATTGGTCCGGCCTGACGGACAGCGCGCGCGACGCCCAGGTGCGCGCGGCCGGCGTGGCGGGGCTCGACGAACTGCGCGACGCAACGCGAGAGATGGGCGCACGGCTGATCGCGTGCGAGGCGGGCCTTCGCGTGGCACGGCTCGATGCGGGCGCACTGTGGGACGGCGTCGAAGTCGCCGGCATTGCCACCTTCCTCTCCGCTGTCGGAACCGGCCAGATAATCGGCATCTGATCCACTGCACGCGCGTCGTGCTTGACCCGGCTCGCAGCGACTTGGCACCCATGGTGCATGGTCATTTCAGTGTCGGCGTCGCTGCGTCGCCTGCTGTTGTGTGGGATGTTCCTCGCGCCGGCGGGGGCGTTGGGCCAGACCGCCGGCAGCCCGCCGACCGGCACG
>DATAPW010000283.1:0-3954 GCA_036265005.1 Acetobacteraceae bacterium
ATAGAAATCGATATTCTCGGCATCGATCTCGCCAAACAGGTCTTCGTGCGACCTGCAAGTCGCTTGAGTTCTGTCTCACAGGAGAATGTATGGCCTGATGAAACCGGTTGTTCCATCAAACCGTTCCCTACCCGGACATGCGGAGCCGGCAACAGCTCGGTGTGAAGCTCTGGGGACAACATAGCCACCGGATATCCGGTACGCCAAGCCGCGAGGCAAGGCGGAATCTGCCAGCACGAAGGCGGAGAGGAGCAAGGGATGAGTGGGTACGACCAACGTATGTGAACTTCCGATAAACGTCGTGAGTTTTAACAAGCCAAACGTGCTGACAGGCTTGAACCAAAACGGTACGCGGTGAGCAGTGGTCTTCGAAGAGTGGGCCACCATGGACGATCAGCCGCCGGCGAAGAGGAAGGGTCCGCCCCGCTCAGAGACTCAGCCATGTAGTCGCCAAGGAAACCTTCGCTCGGGTTGATGCCGATGTCTGGTCGATGCTATGGCGATTGGCGGTAAGAAGGAAGTAGCGCTTGCCTGCGGCTTTCAGTCGTCGAGTCACTTTAGCCAGAGCTATCGTAAGGTCTTCGGGACTGCGCCGACACCAGACCGGATTCGCCAAGCCCACCTCGCCACGGCACACGGGAGTCAAGACCTTTCGCACGGTGCACAGTGCGCGTGACCAAGTCTGGTTCTGTCGCGATAAGGATGGCAGGGCGAACAACGTCCGATATAAGGAGGACTACTTAGGACGTTGACGAGTAGAACTGCTCGGCGGCAGCCAGCCCGATGCCGCTGTCTTTCATCTGCCCCTTGCCAATCATGTGCATGATCTCGATGCGGCTCAACAGGATGCGGGCACAGCGAAAAGGCGCAGATTCACCGGCTTGTTCCGCGTAGCCCTAAACTTGAGTTGCTTCCGGAAAACCTAATCTTTTGACCTGAAAAGCCCGGCCTGTCATGGCGCCGGGCTTTTTTTGGGAGCGAAAAATGTAGGCATGTAATTAACAATAATATGCCTTGAATTAGCGGATGGATGGTATATAAAGTGGGCATGCACATCCACGTCATCCCCAACCGTGATTCACCGCCCACCGTGCTGCTGCGCGAGTCCTACCGCGACGGCAAGACCGTCAGGAAACGCACCCTCGCCAACCTCTCCTCGCTGCCCGCCGGGCAGATCGAACTGATCCGGCAGGTGCTGCGTGGCGAGAAGCTGGTGACACCGGCGTCACTGTTCGAGATCGATGCCTCACGTCATCACGGGCATGTGCAGGCGGTCTGGCTGGCCATGCAGCGCCTGGGGCTGCCGCAGTTGCTGTCCACCCGCGCGTGCGCCGAACGCCAGCGCGTGCTGGCGATGATCGCCGCACGGGTCCTGAGCCCCCACAGCAAGCTCGCCACCACGCGCTGGTGGGACACCACCACCCTGCCGGAACTGTTTGAGCTCGACGCCTGTGATGAGCAGGCGCTGTATGCCGCGATGGACTGGCTGCTCGAGCGCCAGGATGCGATCCAGGGCAAGCTCGCGCAGCGTCATCTGCAGCCCGGCAGCATCGTGCTGTATGACCTGAGTTCGAGCTACTTCGAGGGCAGCACCTGCGAACTGGCCGCCCTGGGGTACAACCGTGACGGCAAGCGCGGCAAGCTGCAGGTCAACTATGGACTGCTCACCGATGGGCGCGGCGTGCCCGTCGCCATCTCGGTGTTTGAGGGCAACACGGCCGATGCCGACACGTTCATGCCACAGGTCACGCAGTTGCGCGAGCGCTTCGGCATCGACGAGATGGTGCTGGTGGGCGACCGTGGCATGATCGCCCAGACCCATATCGATGCGCTCAGGGCCGAGGCCGGGGTGCAGTGGATCACCGCACTGAAGTCCGGCAGCCTGCGTGTGCTGGCCAGCGATGGAGCGCTGCAGCTGGGGCTCTTTGATGAGCGCAACCTGTTCGAATTTACCCACGCCGACTATCCCGGCGAGCGCCTGGTTGCCTGCCGCAACCCCGAGCTGGCGAAGATGCGTGCCCACAAGCGCCAGGCGCTGCTGGAGGCCACCGTTGCACTGCTCGAACCGATTCGCCAGCGTGCGGCCGCCGGGCGTCTGAAGGGCCAGGACCGCATCGGCCTGAGCGTGGGCAAGGTGCTGAACCGCCACAAGGTCGGCAAGCACTTTGATCTGGAAATCGGTGACGCGTCGTTTGGGTACACGATCAACGAGGCACGCGTGGCCCAGGAAGCCAGCCTCGATGGCATCTACGTGATCCGCACCGCGGTGCCTCGCGAACGCATGGACAGCGACGACGTGGTGCGCAACTACAAGAATCTCAGCCAGGTCGAGCAGGCCTTCCGTTCCATGAAGAGCGTCGACCTCGAGGTGCGGCCGATCTATCACCGCCTGGCCGACCGGGTGCGTGCACACCTGCTGCTGTGCATGCTCGCCTACTACGTCAAATGGCACATGATGCAGGCCTGGCGCCCGCTGCTGTTCGCGGACGAAGAACAGGCGGCCAAGGCGCAACGCGATCCGGTCGCTCCGGCCAGGCGCTCGGCCAGCGCATTGCGCAAAGTCTCGGACAGGACGCTGGAGGATGGCACCTGCGTGCACAGCTTCGATTCGCTGCTACACCAGCTCAGCACCATCGTGCGCAATGCCTGCCATCACCCAGGCGTGTCCGCGCACGAAGCCACCTTTACCCTCGATACGGCACCCGATGCCAAACAGCTGCAAGCCCTCGAGCTGCTGAAAACCATTGCCGTGTAGGCAGCAGCCCAACAGCGGATCAACCATAACTGATTGATTCAAAAGAGTACTTTGTGTCGAGGCTGCAGCAACTTCAGTTTAGTGACCGGGCGTGTCGGGGTTTCGCAGACTATCGACCTCGGTCCGCTGAAGGCTCTGTTGCAGCGGGCGCGCTCGCTCATCGCGCAAGGCCTGACGCAATTCCAGAGCGTGGATGCACATCAGTTGCCTGGCGAGCGGGGCGGTGGCACACCGGTCGTCCTTACCCATGCCGAAGGTGCCGGCATGGCGGCGCCAGGTAATCCAGCAGCCGCGCAGATAGCCACGCGTGCCGACGTGATCGCAATACTTGATCGCGTGTGCGACTACTACGCGCACCACGAGCCGTCGAGTCCGGTACCCCTGCTGCTCAAGCGTGCAAGCGGGCTGGTCCACAAATCGTTTATCGACTTGCTTGGCGATCTTGCACCCGAAGGATTAGCTCAACTTACCCAAGTGATTGGAACAGCGGGCATGTCGCCCTCATCCGATTGAATAGCCGGAGAACTCTATGGCCAAGGAAAGCAGTCAGAAATTCATTGCGCGCAACCGCGCGCCGCGCGTGCAGATTGAATACGACGTTGAAACATACGGATCGGAGAAGAAGGTCAATCTGCCTTTTGTCATGGGCGTGCTGTCGGATCTGTCAGGGCAGCCGGTCGACCCCATGGCTCCCGTAGCGGAGCGCAAATTTCTCGAAATCGACATCGACAACTTCGACGAACGCCTTCGCTCGATGAAGCCTCGGGTGGCGATGCAGGTCGAAAACACCTTGACTGGCGAAGGACGGATCGGGGTCGACATGACCTTCGAATCGATGGACGACTTCTCGCCGGCGGCCATCGCTCGCAAGGTTGAGCCGCTCGCGAAACTGCTCGAGGCGCGCAGCCAGCTGCGCAACCTGTTGACTTACATGGATGGCAAGTCGGACGCAGAACAGCTGGTCGCGAAGTTGCTGGAAGATCCGGCGCTTCTCGGGGCTCTTGCGTCGGCGCCGAAACAAGGGGAGTGACCATGGCAGAAACAAACGATCAACCACAGAATACTGGCGGCCTGCCGGAAGTTCAGCAGAATCGGGACGCAGTGTCCGTCGAAGCCGATGCAACGAGCGAGTTCGGGCGGTTGTTGCAAAAAGCCTTCAGGCCGAAGACCGACAAGGCGAAGGAAGCGGTGGAAAAGGC